>NZ_JAUBPT010000005.1:0-40900 GCF_036700905.1 Microcoleus sp. S13_C3
AGACCGAGAGTTCAGCCTTGTGGCTGGAAACGCTATGTACGGGCTTTCACCGTGATTTACGTTTCAACGAATCGCACCTTGATTTCTAGTACCGTATTTTTTGGCATTTACGGAGCGATATTAGGCGCATCTAGTACGTGGATGCAATGTCTGGTTTCAGCAATTAAGTTACCAGCACTTTACTTGCTGACGCTGATTATCTGCTTTCCCACACTGTATTTTTTTAATGTCATGTTTGGTTCAAAACGAACTTTTGAGCAGTATTTGACATTGTTGATGACAGCGATGGCGATGATTAGCGTTTTGCTGTTTGGATTTGCACCTGTCAGTCTGTTTTTTCTTCTAAGCAGTACCAATTACAATTTTTTTCTGGTGTTGAATGTTGCTATTATGGCAATCACAGGATTTTTGGGAGTAAGTTTCATTTATCAAGGAATGCACTTTCTGTCTGAACAAGATGCCGAAGGCAAAGACATCAGGCTAAATATTTTGCGCTTTTGGTTGGGACTTTATGCCTTTGTTGGCACTCAGTTGGGATGGACGCTGAGACCGTTTTTTGGGTCGTCGGGAATGGCTTTTCAACTCTTCCGCAACCGAGAAAGCAATTTTTATATGAGTCTGTGGCAATCAATTATGTCTCTGGGAGGATCGTAATTAATCCGAATTTAAGGAGCTTTTAAAGAGTGATACAAGCGGATTTGGAACAGTTAAAAATTCCTGAGAAGGAGTTGGAGGATTTGAGCGGAATAGCTTTGAGCGACGGTTTTGCAGCGGATTTTTACCGATATGCTGCATTACGGGACGGGAAAAAGCTGTTTTCTCTTTTGTTGAATGAGTTGCTGATATTTTGCCTGACATTAGTTGTTTCGCTGCCTGTTGCTTTACTGGCTAATAAACATAATGTTGGTTCATTTAGCGATGCTGAAATATTTGTCCGGGTTTTACAAATAACTTTGGGTTTGTCGCTGGCGATTACTGTGGCTTGGAATGTCTATAAATGGGTTAAGGTCAAGCCTCTGGCAACGCTGGCGGGTCTGCTGGATGAAGTTGAGAAGTATCATGAGGTGATTCAGGCTTTAGATATTATCGATCGCCTAACGGCGGCTGGCAATTTACAAGCCAATTTAATTAACCGAGGAGATGCAATTGAGGCATTAAAAATTACTAGAGAAAGTTTAGTCTGTGCTTTAAAAACAGAGAGAATTCTCAGGGAAAATCAGCAATTTATCGGCCGCCGTTACGAGTTATTTGCTAATATTGAAAGTAATTTGGCTGCTTTGATGGCGGTGGATGTGAGCGATCGGGCGACTGAATACGGGCGGTTGCTGAATGAGGCTTTGGAAATTGGTATGAGCGTACACAAAGAGGTAAGAAAGTTACAAAATGGCAAGTAAATAGGACTTACATACACGCAATGTATTTATGTCTCTTCTATGATTTTGGTAATTATTGTTGTGAAAAGGCGATCGCAACTAGGAGAAGCCTTGCGTACCTTGTCAATATCTAAAAGTGCTAAGAGTTTTGGAGCGTGTCGTGTTTTGTGATATTTACCTTTAGAGGTTTTATTAGTGGCTGATATCAGCCACTTACTCAGGTTGTATTTGGAAACTTTCTCCACGCTTTGATTTCCCAGCCTTTTGTGAAGATAATCTTCTTTAAATCCGCCATTATAAAACTTGCTTAAAGCATCAATATCAGCAATAAACCAAGCCTCCATAGTTTGTACCATTAAGTGGCAACAGGCATCATCACGCCCTTGGGTCGCCAAAATCCAAGGTTGGTCTTCTTTTCTGCTCCTTAAATGCTCCCAAGGTGTCTGAGTTTCAGAAACAGGAGATTCAGAATCAACAAGCAAAACATTAAAAGCATCTGGATAAGATTCCATACTCATTAGGAAATCTTCGCAAGCATCGCGGCGAGATCCAGACATGATTGACAGGATTTTTATGCCTTTGCTCTCTGCGAGATCGTAGAGTTCTTTGAAGAGATGAACAAAACCCGCTCGCAGCCCCGCTGTTGTCTCTTTTCCTGCCGGAATTTTACTCCTAAATCCCGGACGTTGTTGAGGTATATTTTCTGTTGTACTTTCATCTTCACTTTCATCTCCAATGCCTTCAATATAAATACGAATCTCCCTTACCATCGGTTTCCTCCGATGTGTCCCATCCGCCACAAATCTCCTAGAGTGTACTTTTCCAGCCACTTCTTAAGTTGCTGAGGCTCTAGACGGCGCAAGTGACTGCCTGTGTTATTCTGTTCGCAAACTAAGACGGATTCGGGAACTTCACTCAAACCAGAAACTAAAGCATCTGAATGAGTAGTAACAATTATTTGAGTTCTTTTAGATGCCGCAATTAGCAATTCAGCAACAGTCGATAAGATATCTGGATGCAACCCTAATTCTGGTTCTTCAATACAAATCAGGGGCGGTGGACTTGGGTGGCAAAGTAAAGTCAGCAAACACAAATAACGAAGGGTACCATCTGATAAACGGGTAGCAGGAATTGGTCTATTGAAGTTTTTATCCCTGAGAAATGTTTGTATTGTACTACCTTCAATTTTAGTTATGATGTCACCTACTGCCTCGTAAAACTTTTGCAACTGCTCGATTAGCAAAGGTTTAATACCTTGGTATTCTAAATTGTTCAAAACATGAGCAAGGTTACTTGCATCTTCTTCAAGAAAGTCATTTGGTAAATCAGATGGTTGGGGCTTTCTTGGTGGCGTGTACCTGCCTAAATTCCATTCCCTATAAATACGGATATTGGAAAACTGATTGTTTAAATAGGCTAACTCAGGGTAAAAATCTTTGTCTTGTTTTTGGGACAAAACTGATTGAGAAGGATTTATCTCGCCACGGCCAAGATGGCGTGGACTCCTATTAGTGTATGTACCTTTTCCCTCTGCTGAGACATTTCTAATATTTAAGACTGGATTTCCATTTTCATAGCGGTAGAAAAAATATACATCTTCATAATTTGGATCTAATTCTAATTCATTTTCTACATATTCACCTACAATTTGTAGTTTGGGACCTTCCATCGTGAAAGAGATTTGATAGCGTAAGGGGATAGTTTCTTCAGGGTAATCTACGGTTGCCTCGATTGTAGCTGTTGGAATATTGTTGGAATTTTTTTCATCACCTTTCCAAAGCCACTCGCCAATACCCCCTCCTTGCCGAAATGGAATATTTATATCATTGGGTGTTGACTGTAAAATCCCCACGGCATCGATCAAGTTGGACTTGCCAGATGCGTTGGGGCCAATTAACACATTCAGGGGTTGAAGTTCTATTTCCTCTCCTTCACTTCCGTAGGATAGAAAGTTTTTTAAGCGAAGAGTTCGGATAAATCTTTTGCCTTGCATCTCATCCTCCTATTTAAAGCTTTTGATATCTGCAATAATAGTATCACACTTTCGTCATTTTAAGGTCAGTAATCTGGGGATTACTGACCTTAAAATAGAGTTGATAGCTAAGTCCTGGATTCGGAGCGCTCGATCATTTCAATCGTCAAAAATATCCAACTGATCGCCCTCCGACTCTTTTTTACCATTTTTTTTAACACCTTTCCGCAGCCCGATCGCAATTTTGCTATGTTTCTCAATCTGCTTCATCACCTGTCTCGCCCGGTCAATTACCGACGGCGGCAAACCAGCTAATCTGCCCGCTTCAATTCCGTAAGATTTGTCAGCACCTCCCGGCTGAACTTGGTGCAAAAATACGATTTGATCCGGCAATTCTTTCACTGTCACTTGATAATTTGCGACATTATCTAAAATAGAAGCTAACTCATTTAACTCGTGATAGTGAGTCGCAAAAATTGTCCGCGCCCGAATCTCAGTTGCTAAATATTCTGCCACAGACCAAGCAATCGAAAGTCCGTCAAAGGTTGCCGTTCCTCTGCCAATTTCATCTAACAAAACCAATGATTGCGGCGTCGCGTGATTGAGAATATTTGCAGTTTCGTTCATTTCCACCATAAACGTAGACTGACCGGTTGCCAAATCATCTACTGCCCCGACGCGGGTAAAAATGCGATCGCAAATTCCCAAACTCGCAGCTTTCGCCGGCACAAAACTGCCCATCTGCGCCATTAACTGGATCAAACCCACCTGCCGCAGGTAGCAGCTTTTGCCGCTAGCATTCGGTCCGGTTAAAATAATTAAATCTGGGCGGTTTAGCGATTCTTCGCGACCCAAAAAAGCAGAATTAGGTACAAAAAATCCGGGCGGCAAAGACTTTTCCACCACAGGATGACAACCTTCAATAATTTTAATTTCCCGACTTTCTGTCATAGTCGGGCGGCAGTAATTCTGGTAAACTGCTACTTCTGCCAAACCGCACAAAACATCTGCCGCCGCCACGGCGCGGGAAACGTTGCGAATAATTTCGGCGTGTTCTCCTACCTCCGATCGCACTTTAGCAAAAATATCGTATTCCAATTGATTTAAATCTTCCCGCGCTGTCAGAATTCGCACTTCCCTTTCTTTTAATTCTTCAGTGCTATAACGTTCTTCATTGGTGAGAGTTTGCTTGCGGGTGTAGTCCTTCGGCACTTGGTCTACTTTCGATTTGGTAATACTGATGTAATAGCCGAAAGCTTTATTGTAGCCAACTTTTAAATTAGAAATTCCAGTGCGTTTTCTCTCAGTTGCTTCTAAATTTGCAATCCATTCTTGGTCGGCTGATGCAGTTTGGCGCATTTCATCTAGCATGGCATTGATGCCCGATCGAATCAAACCTCCTTCTTTTAAATGAATCGGCGGTTCATCAACTAAATGAGCGTGAATTTTAGTTGATAATTCTTCTAAAAGTGGCGGTACATTTTGCAGCGCTTTCAAATAGGGCGATCGGCCTTGGGCTGCGATCGAGGCTAATTCCGGCAGTTTCGAGAGAGAATCAGCTAAAGCGACCAAATCCCGCGCGCTAGCTGTTCCCGAACCGGCGCGGCCTGTCAGTCTTTCGATGTCGTAAATTTGGCGCAGCAACTGCTGCAAATCTTGGCGCAGACCGTTATTTTCTACTAATTCTTGAATCGTGTCGTGTCGGGCGCAAATGCCTTTAATGTTGAGCAAAGGTTGCAGTACCCAGCGGCGCAAAGCGCGGCCTCCCATTGCGGTGCTGGTTTTGTCTATAGCCCACAGCAGCGAACCGTGAAAAACCCCATCTCTCACTGTTTGAGTAATTTCGAGATTGCGGCGGGTTTGGTAGTCGAGTATGAGAAAATCGGTGAGAGTGTAAGTGTGCAATCTTTGCAAAGAAACTGCTTTTTCCTTTTGAGTTTCTTCGAGATATTGCAGCAAACCGCCGGCGGCGCGCACTGCGAGGGAAAGGTGGCCACATCCCATACCTTCGAGCGATCGCACTTTGAACTTTTGCAGGATTCTCTGTTTTGCTTCGGACAAACTAAACGGAATTTGCGATCGCAAAGAATAGCAAAACGAATTCGGCAAACAATCGGGCAAATGCTCGGATTTCTCTCCTGGCCTCAACATAGTCACCAAATCCGGCGCATTAGTCGGTACCAAGACTTCCGAAGGTTGCAAACGCAGTAATTCTAAGGTTAATTGTTCTAAAGTGTCGGCTTGGGTAGTGACGAATTCTCCCGTAGAAATATCTGTATAAGCCAATCCCCAATGTTCCCCAGCGATGACGACTGCTGCTAAAAAATTATTTTGTCTGGGTTTGAGCATTCCGTCATCAGTCAAAGTTCCGGGAGTGAGAATGCGGGTAATTTCTCGCTTGACTTGGCGGCCTTCTTTCGCAGCTATCGAGGCATCTTCAACTTGGTCGCAAACTACCACAGCATAGCCTTTTTCTACTAACATTGAGGTGTAGCGGTCGAGTGCGTGGTGCGGCACTCCTGTCATCGGCACTCGGCCGATTTCCTTGCCACTTTCTTTGCTAGTACAAACAAGTTCTAATTCCTGCGAAATAGTAACTGCATCTTGGAAAAAACACTCAAAAAAATCTCCGACTCGAAACAATAAAAGTGCGTGGGGATACTGTTCTTTCACTTCCACATACCGCTGCATCATCGGAGTTAGCTTGGTGAATTCTAGTAGGCGGTGGTCGGCATTGCGGATGTTGGGTTGATTGGGGTCTGTTGGGGTAGATGCAGTGTAAGGCATAAAAGGCGATCGATAAATTTTAATCTTTAACAACTTTAGCGCAAGCTCGGCTTTTAGCTATAACTAATGATACAATATTTGACGATTAATCTCCCTTAAGCAGGGTGCGTAATTCTCAATATTGGGGAAGGGTGTTGAGCTATACAAAAGTCACGCACCCTACTTAATAATCTATAAACCCGCTTTTACTTGAGAATTTTTAGGTCGCTTTTATCTAATGTGAGTCAAAACAGCCGCTAGAGTGAGATTCAGGGCAGATATTTTATCTATTGTGAGAGGAGAGGGAGCGGCGATCGACAAAAACAACCTCATCCATCTCGTTATTAGCTGTTATAGCAGAGGTTGAAAGCCTTTCAAGTTCGCTCAGGATAAAAAGAAAGAAGAAGCAATCTTCCGCAATGATTTCAGCAATTAAGAACGTCTTAACCGTCGAGCGTGCTTGCTATAAATGTTGGCGGTTAACACAATAATGTCAAATTTTCCGCATTTTATGGGCCTCAACTTTACATTTTTGTTATTTAAAACAGCCGGAAGAGAGATTTTGTAATTATACCTAAGATAGAGAAAAAATATATTTTATATGTTTAAACTTAAAAAATCCAAGCAGGTAATTTATCGGCTTAGTAAATGTAAGATTTAGAATCAAGAATCTGCTAGCTAGTAGTTAACTAGAGGAAGAAAATAATGAAAGCTCTTTGCTGGCACGGAGCAAATGATGTGCGAGTTGATAATGTACCAGACCCAACAATTATCAACCCGCGCGATGCAATAGTTAAAATCACGTCTACAGCAATCTGCGGCTCAGATTTGCACCTCTACGATGGCTTCATCCCGACAATGCAATCGGGCGACATCATGGGGCACGAATTCATGGGGGAAGTAGTCGAGCTCGGCAGCCAAGTCAAGAACTTAAAAAAGGGCGATCGCGTCGTCATTCCCTTTACTATTTCTTGCGGCAGTTGCTTCTTTTGCAACCGCGATTTGTGGTCGCTGTGCGACAACTCCAACCCCAATGCTGGGCTGGCTGAAAAAATGTTCGGTCATTCGCCGGCGGGACTGTTTGGCTACTCGCATTTAACGGGCGGCTATGCAGGAGGTCAAGCAGAATACGCGCGGGTTCCGTTTGCAGATGTGGGCCCTTTAAAAATTCCCGACGGACTTTCTGACGAACAAGTATTGTTCCTCACCGATATCTTTCCTACCGGTTACATGGCGGCAGAAAACTGCGACATTCAGCCAGGGGATACTGTAGCAGTTTGGGGATGCGGGCCGGTCGGACAATTTGCGATCAGAAGCGCGTTTATGCTGGGGGCCGATCGAGTAATTGCGATCGACCGCGTACCGGAACGCTTGCAAATGGCGGCCGCTGCCAAAGCTGAAATCATCAATTACGAAGAAATGGACGCCGGGGAAGCCGTCACCGAAATGACGGGGGGACGCGGGCCCGACTCTTGCATCGACGCGGTGGGGATGGAAGCCCACGGCACCGGTCTCGACGCTTTGTACGACAAAGCTAAGCAAGCCGTGCGGTTGGAGAGCGATCGACCTACGGCCCTGCGACAAGTGATCCTCGCGTGTCGCAAAGGCGGCACAGTGTCAATTCCCGGCGTTTACGGCGGCTTCGTTGACAAAGTGCCATTAGGTGCAGCTTTCAACAAAGGCTTGACCATGAAAATGGGACAAACGCACGTTCACCGCTATTTGCGGCCTTTGCTCGATCGCGTTCAAAAAGGCGAAATTGACCCGTCATTCGTAATTACGCACCGAATGAAATTGGATGAAGCGCCCCACGCCTACGACATTTTCAAAAACAAAAAAGACAACTGCATCAAAGTTGTCCTCAAACCCTAACTCGCATTTACCCTTTAAGGAGAAACTATGCTTTTACAAGAAAAAGAATCAGGCGACTTGATAGAAATCCTCGATGTAGATGCTTTAATCAGCCCTACAAAAAATGAAGTGCCGGGAAAAAATCAAGCTGGTCAAGAAGAGCAAGAGAAAGCAACTTTTCCAAAAAGTAATTTAGTGTTTCCTTCCGGTGAAACTTTGCCGCGCTGCTGGACTGAGGAAAATTATCAAACTCATTGATTCTTCTGATTCTCCCCATCCCCTTTAACAAGGGGGGAGGGGAAGCTAGGGGTAGGAACAGGGCACATATAGCCTTTCGAGCTCTCATATGAGGTACTCATGGCCAGAGGGCATAGGGCATAGGGCATAGGGCATAGGGCATACCTCACTTTTTTGAGAACCGCTATAGGTGTCAACTTAACCCGAAAAATCGCTCTGAGACTGAAGTCCCTGTCTAAAGGTTCGTAGTGGGGACTTCCGTCTCGGATTGACTAATTAAATAATTGTGGACTAAAGTTTTTACTACAAAATAGTTTGTTGGAATAAGTCTAATAACTCACAACAAATAAGTTATGCAATTGCAAGCAGTAATTCTCGATATTGACGGTACTTTGACGCTCAGCAATGACGCCCACGCTCATGCTTGGGTAGAGGCATTTGCGGCTTACGGCTACGAGGTGCCGTTCGAGAAAGTTCGCCCGCTAATTGGCATGGGAGGCGACAAAGTTATACCCAAAATGGTATCAGGACTTTCCGACGAAGCAGGCGACGGGAAAAAGATTGCACAGCGGCGCAAAGAACTGATTATTAACCGCTTTTCTCCCGAACTTTCTCCAACCCCCGGTTCGCGGGATTTGCTGTTAAAAATGCAGCAAGAAGGATTGCGACTAATTATTGCTACTTCAGCTACCACTGAAGAACTTTCCGGTTTGCTGAAAGCTGCACAAGTTGACGATTTATTGGATCAAGCGGCGACATCTAGCGATGCAGAAGCTTCTAAACCGGAACCGGATATTGTGGAAGCTGCTTTGAGCAAATTGCAGATGGAAGCGAGTCAGACTGTGATGTTAGCTGATACTCCTTACGATATCGAAGCTGCGGGCAAGTGCGGGGTGCCAGTAATTGCTTTTCGGTGCGGAGGTTTTGATGATGCTTCGCTGGCAAATGCTGCGGCAATTTACGATCACCCTGCTGATTTGTTGGCGCATTATGAGGATTCTATTTTAGGGAAAAAGGAATTGGTAGCGCGTTGAAGTAATACGGGCGCTAGCGGGTGGATTGCCACTATTAAGCGCGATCGCTCACAATCCACTCTACTTGATGGGCTTCTGTGCGATCGGGAATATCCAGCCGCGCAGCTAATTTGCGAATGACTGCTTCCGGTACTGTTGCTGTGCGCGATCGATTCCGCTGCAATATTTCTTCTAGAGGTACTTCCAGATAAACAATGTGAATTCGCGCTTGATAAGCAGCAAAAAAATTAATTAATTGCTGCCGCATTTGTTTAGTTGTATTCGTGGCGTTCCACACAAAAGAACGCCCCTCATTTATGTATTCGCGCGCTCTTTGTTTGGCGGCTGTGACCACATTTCCAGGGGTTTCGTCGGGAGGGACATTCATCTCTTTTCGCAGTGCATCCAGCGAGATTACTGGCAAATCTGGGAGATTTTTATGAATCCAATAATCTTTACCACTTGCCGGCAAGCCAGACATCAAAATTACTTCGCATTTAGTGTCGTCAAATGCTTCGTAATCCGGGTTGCCATTCTCTTTGCGGAAATAGATAAATCGGCTGTGTGCGGAGGGGAATTGTCGGGGAGAATCCAAACAATTATTTTCTTGACAAAACTCCCGAAATAGTTCTATTTTATCGAGCAATTCTTGTCTGTCGCTACACTGTCGGCCGCGCACGTCTGCTTCGGCTAAAAGTGCGAGGAAATCGCAGCGGACAACTTGACTGACTTTAATTACAGACTGCTGCGGGTTGGGTTTGTCGATTAGCCAGATGGGTAAACTGCCGAATTGGACGATCGCCACCACTGTTTCGCGAATCTCAAACTGCACAGGCGGGTCGAATTGGGATAAAATTTGTCTGACCATTCTCGCACCTTGGCGGGCGTGGCCTTTTGAGCTAATTCTGCCGTCGGCTTCTATTTTTGTAAAGGCTGGTTTGGCGACATCGTGCAGCAAAGCGGCGGCAAAAAGTATCGATCGTTCTTTTTCGGGAAGTTGCCGCCAATTCGGGGAAGATATTAATGCTTCGCAGACCATTCTGGTATGAATTAAAACGTCTCCTTCCGCGTGATAAATCGGGTCTTGCTGACAGCCTTTTAAGTTTTGAATCCAATCGAAATGATTTTGAATGCTGTCCCAATCCAGAAACCAATCGGGGGGTTCGGGACAAAAGGGAAAAGTCCAAGTTGGGGATTGTGATAATAGAGCAGTCATGGTTTCACCTGTTTGTTAATATGGTAAGGTGTGGAATTTGCACCTTTATTTTTTAGTTTCGCGTTGCGCGGACTTCGTTTGTGTAGGAGCGGTTTAAACCGCAGAGTATTATAATAGTTATAGTTAGGGCGCAAGTCCTGTGAAATTAAATAAATCTGCACCTGGACGCAGAATATTGGGTACAATTGGGCGATTGAGCCAATGTCCTTCGGCGTTTTTAATCGCTGTTAAAAAACTGGCACGCACGTATTTGTAACGCGCCTTGACAATTCCGTCTTCCTCTACTTTAATATACAAACCTTCCATAATATCGCTCTTGTCAGTCTCTTTCAAACACCGTTCTTCATCTAATCCCAATTCCCCGCAGTACAAACGCAAGCGTTCCAAATGTCCAGGTTGAATAAAATTAGATTTTTCCATAAACTGCATCATTTGCTTTGGAGATTTCAGGACTCCCGAAAACAGCACGGGAACGGACACTAACGGCAGTCCGCTTAACAACTTGCGGCGGGATTCTGTACTCAGAAATTGACTAGTTTCTAAGTCCAGCACGTCATATTCCATAAAATAGTGTGGCAAAAAATCATAAAAAACAGTGTGTTTCGCATAAAGCCATTCGCCGTAAAGAATGTAGCGATTTCCCAGCACTTCTCCCAGCGCTGTGCTGAGACTGAAAGCCCACTGTTTGAATAAGTTAAAATGTTTTTCCCTCGGCCCGCCGGTGAGATAGTGACCGCGACTTTGCAGCAGCATTTGTCCATCTGGTGCGAAGCTGATGCCTGTATTAGCGCCGTCTACCTTTTCTTCTATAATTAGAGGGCGATCGATCAGGGCGCTAAATGGCACGCTGTCGAGGTCTTCATCACCCGGTTGGAAACGCGAACCTTCGATGTGATAAGTTCGAGGATATTTAACAATTTTGACCATCAGCCACTCCCTTTGAGATTTGAGACTTTAGAGGCGACGCAATCTATTTAACCATTATAATGGAATTATCACAAAGGAGCGTGTAAGTTGAAAAGTCAAAGTTTCCAAAGCATATCATCGGCCATCGCTGGGATTCTATTAGTAGGCGCGCTACTCATCGGCTTAAACTCTTTTGTCGTCATCAATCCAGGTGAAGCAGGGGTGGTTAGCGTTTTAGGAAAAGCCACAGATGGAGCATTGTTAGAGGGGTTTCATCTCAGACCCCCGTTGATCTCCAAGGTAGATGTGTACGATGTAACAGTGCAAAAGTTTGAAGTTCCCGCCCAGAGTGCTACTAAAGACCTTCAGGATTTAAATGCTAGTTTTGCGATCAACTTTCGCCTCGATCCTGCGAGAATAGTTGATGTCCGAAGGACTCAAGGAACTTTGGAGAATATAGTCTCAAAAATTATTGCTCCTCAGACGCAAGAAGCATTTAAAACAGCGGCTGCACTGAGAACTGCCGAACAATCTATTACTCAAAGAAGTGAACTGAAGCGAGACTTTGATACTGCCTTAAAAGAAAGGCTATCAAAGTATGATGTAATCGTGCTCGATACGAGTGTGGTTAACATTCGATTCTCCACAGATTTTGCGAAAGCGGTTGAGGAGAAACAGGTTGCTGAACAGCGAGCGCAAAGGGCTGTTTATGTGGCTCAGGAAGCAGAACAGCAGGCTCAAGCTGACATTAACCGCGCTCAAGGTAGGGCGGAAGCTCAAAGGCTATTGGCTGAAACTTTGAAGGCTCAAGGCGGCGACTTAGTTCTGCAAAAAGAGGCGATCGAAGCTTGGAGAAGCGGCGGCGCTCAGATGCCAAAAGTGCTGGTTATGGGCGCAGGATCGAGTCGGGTTCCTTTCATTTTTAATATGAACGATATTCAGGAAGAACCCGATCGCCCGCAAGTGACCAACAATTAAAATATGACTGAGGGTAACAAACCCGGTGTCTGGGAAAATATGGGCTTTGCTAACCAGAAATCTCGGAATAAACCGGGTTTCCTCAGAAAGCGCACATAAGTCCTATGAGAGTTGCCGGAATATGCTACACTTCTGAAAGCCACAATATAACGACAGTTTGAAACCTGTCGTTATAAAAGCGAAGTCCGCAATTAACACGCAGGCAACACACTCATTTTAGGAAGCAAGGAAAAATCATGACCCGCGCTATTATGGAAACAGACAAAGGCACAATCAATTTGAAATTGTTCGATGCGGATGCGCCTAACACAGTGAAGAATTTTGTTGACTTGGCGGAAAAAGGTTTTTACGATGGATTGGCTTTTCACCGAGTCATTCCTAACTTTATGATTCAAGGTGGCTGTCCAAAAGGCAATGGAACGGGCGGCCCCGGCTACAAAATCAAGTGCGAAATCAACTCGAACAAACATGAGGCAGGAACTTTATCGATGGCTCACGCAGGTAAAGATACGGGTGGTAGCCAATTCTTTATTTGCCATTCTCCCCAGTCTCATCTAGATGGAGTTCACACAACTTTTGGCAAAACTGAGGATATGTCTGTCGTCAATGCTATCCGCCAAGGTGACAAGATTATTTCGCTCAAAATTGAGCATTAATTTTCAGTAATTTAGTTGCGTTTGTAGTAAGGACTTTAGTCCTTATTGCAAACAAAACTTGTGAAAGTTAAGAGTTTTAAAATCTATAATTTATGACCAAGAATTTCTTGATGGTACCCGCCACGTGATTTATCCGTGGAATCAATCCCAAATCCAAAATCCTTGCATCCTCAAGCCCCCGGATTTATCCGTGGTGTAAATCTAAAATCTAAAATCTAAAATCTAAAATCGAATGACTGTTATAAATGATTCTGCTGTGGTGGCTGAGTTAACTGAACTATATTTAAAATACGAAAAAGCTCTTTGTACGAATGATATTGAAACTCTCGATAATTTGTTCTGGGATGCGCCGGAAGTCGTGCGGTTTGGGGTGACGGAGAACCTTTACGGGAGTGATGAGGTGAGGGCTTTTCGCCAAGGACGATCGCCTGTAAATGTCGATCGAGAAATGTTCAACCTCAAAGTCGTGACTTTCGATGCAGACACGGCGGCTGTGACGCTGGAATTTCGCCGTGTAATGGATGGAGTGGTGCGGCTGGGGCGGCAAAGTCAGATGTGGCGCAAGTTTCCTCAAGGGTGGAAGATTGTTTCCGCTCACGTTTCTTTGTTGCCGGTGTAGATCTTAAATGTAAGGAAACAATAATTGTCTAAACCAGGCGGACTTTATGACTGAATCATTCATCCTCTAGAGCAACGTCTAATAATTCAATTTCCTGACTTTCTTCCCGATCTTCATAATTAAATTCTAATCTGCTCTGCTTAATAATCTCGCTCAATATATTGCTTAAGTACCCTTGGGCAACAGCTTGTTCAAATCTTTCTATCAGAATAGGAACATTGATTATTTCTTCTATACATTCCATGTACTGAGATACTATAGCATTTATTGAATACAGCTTTCGAGCTTGTACTTCAATCTTTGATTTAATTTCACTATCTGAATCTAAAGATTTAACTACAAATGTTATTGGATACTTTTCAATTTTATCAATGTCTAGGAAATATTTATTTACATCTACAGTTTCAGTCACCTGAAAAAAACGTCCTAGGGGTTTCATTACAAAGTCAATTCCCCCATCATTAGCATTTGTCCTACCTGTTTTAAACAGCTTTAAATTTTCTTGCTGGAGTCTGTCTAGTGCATAACCCCAATAAATAACTCGGTCATTGTAGTAGTATTTTAATATACTGTAGCTGACTATCTCGAAAATTCGAGCATCTACATTTGGGGCTACCATTTGTTTTATAAATTCTCTGACTTGAACCTCGGTCAATCTTTGAGCATCTTTACAAATTTGAATAAACTTTTCAAAGCTATCTCTCTTAGCTTCAACGTAAGCATCAATTATGTGGATTACTGTTTCGGCTATATTGTGTTCATTCTCATTGATTTTGACTTTTAATAAATTTTCGTTAAACCAATACCTGTTATTTTTCTGATTTCTCAAAATTGGGATGAACTCACAAGTGGGAAAATATCTTTTAAATTCTTCATTCATCCTATGGTTCAAGCCATGATTTTGAAGCTTTTGCCCGAATGGTAATTCACGCTGTCTCTTAAAAAGATTCGTATAAACTGCACCTTCATAATCTGAATACATTCCTGTCTGATGAAAATTTTTCACCAAATAATCTTCAACTAAAACATAGATTGCGTATAAGTTGGCAAAACTTCCTCTTGATTTTCAGCCTTTATTTGAAGATTTAGTCTTGATATTCAAATATAAAATTAGCTCGCTTTCACGCAATATTTGATACCCCACCTCGCCAAACTTATCCTCTAAAATTGTCTTAATTATTTTTGTAAATTCATGTTCCATTTTTATTATAATTGTAAGTTTAGGGTTAGCTGCTGTGGCGAATTTTCACCGGAGTTGACTTCAGAAATGAGAGCCTCTTCACTCTCATCCGGGGTAATTTGCAACCTCCGCAATCCTATTTGTAGATACTTTTCTTGTAATTCTATACCGATTGACTTTCTGTTAAGCTGCTTGGCAACAAATGATGTTGTAAAAGTTCCCGAAAATATATCTAGTACAAGGTCGCCCTCATTACTACTGGCTTTGATAATTCTTTCTAACAACGATGTTGGTTTCTGGGTAGGATGTTCCTCATACTCAGGCATACGATATCTAACTCGCGGAAACTCCCAGACATTACCGGGAACTTTTTTAGAATTATATACTGATGGTGTAGCCTTGCGGTAGTCAATTAGTTTTCTAACAGCTCCGGTTTTCGCCTCTACCAGAATATCTGAGGAATTAAATGTATAATTTCGTTTGTCCTTGACGCAATATAAAATTGGTTCGTAAAGAGAACCGTAATATTTTTTTGCTTGTACGCCCGAACTGTCATAATACCACACTATTCGAGAAAGGATTGTTAAGCGATCGCGCAAATATAAATCAAAGTAGGGCATACTTTGAGTAGACGCCATCAGATACAAACTGCCGTTATGCTTGAGCTTATTAACACATAAATTTAACCAATTATAACTCCATTCTAAATAATCGTTTTCAAATTCCCACTTGTCTTTAAAACCATTGAAATCTTTGCCAATATTATAGGGAGGATCGGCAAAAATTAAATCTATTGAGTTGTCTTCGATTTCACTGCCAAGCACTTCTAACACATCTCCTAAGATGAGTTTGTGGTCGTCAATTTCAAAGATTTTCATTTAGTCTAGCCTCTTCCAATTAATATTGGCTATTGTCAAGTTTAGTCAGATATGTTCTATAAATATTTAATACAGTTCATACTTGAGCAAAGTACACGGAATCGAGCCATTGAAAACAGGAATTCGCCCCGATGTCCTGAGTCCCACCTTTTTACCCAACTCCTTGTTTCCAGTCAAAATAAAAGCATTCCAACCTTTAAAACGATGCTTGAAAATATCCCCCAACATCTTGTACAAATCTCCTAATTCGCTAGCATCTCCCAGGCGCTCTCCGTAGGGAGGATTGCAAATCAAAATGCCTCTGTCTGCGGGGGCTTCCAACTGAGATAACTCGGTTTGAGCAAACTGAATCTTACCGGAAATACCAGCTTGCTGCGCGTTCGTGCGAGCTTGAGTTAACATATCGGAATCGCGATCGCACCCTGCAATCACCTCTTTAAGTTCCGGTAACTCACTATTTTCAGCTTCTGCCCACAATTGATCCCACAAAGGTTCGTCAAAATCCCGCCAAGTCATAAATCCAAACTTTTCTCTAAACAATCCCGGTGCAATATTCAAGGCCTTTAAACTCGCTTCCAAAGGTAAAGTTCCAGAACCGCACATAGGATCTAAAAACGGCAAATCTGGCGTCCATTCTGCCATCTCCAACAAAGCCGCAGCTAGGGTTTCTTTGAGGGGAGCAAGCCCCATCGCCGGTCGATATCCCCGGCGGTGCAAACTGCCGCCAGAACTGTCTAAACTTAAAATAGCTCTATCTTGATGAATGTGAAGGTTAATTAGCAAATCGGGATGCTCTACATCAACATTAGAACGCTTGTTAAATTGCAGGCGCTGTTGGTCGGCGATCGCATTTTTGACCTGCAAAGCTGTAAAGTGAGTGTGGTTCAAATTTTCGTTGCCACCGGTGCAGTTTACTGCTAAAGTATTGTCGGGATATAAGTATTCGTCCCAAGGGATTTTCTGCACTTCGCGGTAGAGCATATCCGAGTTGTAACACCGGAATTCGGCGATCGGCATTAGCACTCGAAAAATTGTTCTCGACCAAAGATTGACGCGGTACAATAAAGCGCGATCGCCCGCAAAGTAAACCCCAGTAAAATCTGGCTTGACATCCTGAGCCCCTAAACGTTCTAATTCTTGGGCGGCAATAGTTTCTAAACCGCGCGCAACTGTAGCAAAATATTGATTCATTGATAATTGGGAATTGGGAATTGGGAATTGGGAATTGGGAATTGGGCATTGTTACTAACAACAGACACCAGACTGATGACTATAATAGCTGGTTTTAATCCTAACTATCAAAATAAATACTCTACCTTTACGATAAATCACTCGCATTAATCTGGGTGGGGGCGGGTTTGGGAGATTGTTCTTTGTTGGCTGTGATTGTTTGTGAAACCCGCCCCTACAGATTGTGAGAAATGTGCGAGTCACAAACTGTCAGTAATACTGGTGAAATTAAAAGCTTTCACGCGCACTCCGGGCACGACACTACCGCCGTAACGCTTCACCGCACTAACTGCATCCACATCGCGCAACATATCAGGTAAAACTTGATTGAAACGCAGGTTTTTAATCGGGTAAGCAATTTTGCCATCCTCAATCCAAAAAGTACCGTCGCGAGTCATTCCCGTTACTTCCAATGTTTTCGGATTAACGTAGCGCACGTACCAAGCTCGACTGACGAAAATTCCTCGCTCGGTTTGAGCAATTAAATCTGCTAAACTTTGGTCGGAACCTGTCATCACGATCGGGTAATAAGCACCTTTCGCCTCTTTGCCTTTTTGTGCGGCCCAGTAGCGAGAATAAGACAAACTTTGAGGGACGCCATCTTTGATGATTTCCAAATAGTTATTTCTCAATCCGTCGCCGAAAAAAGTATTCGATCGCAACAAAGGATGAGCCGGATCGCGCTGCACTTGCACTAACGGGCTAAAAAGTTGTTCCCCCGCGCGGTTTCCCGCTGGTTTTCCCTCTGCATCGGCGATCGACATAAACGATCGCCCCTCATCCGCCGCCCTCGCATCCAGCCCCCAAATCACCCACGGTAGCAAGCCCGCAAAAGCAGCGCCGTCAAAGATTACCGGATAAACGCCGGGGGTGATGGGGCGCGGGTTGCGGGAGGATTTCGCCCGATCGAGCACTTGTTCTGCTAATTGGGCGATCGGCAATTCGTTGATACTCCAAGCAGTGCTCTTCGCCCAACTAGAACCGTCTTCAACGCGAGCAGTAAAGCTGAAATCCGCATCTGTAGACTGGTTGCAGGCGCGGAGTCCGGTTGACGAGGCGATCGCGTACAGCGACGCCTCAGTGCTCAAAGTGCCCGAACCATGAGCGCCCCCCTGGGAGGATCTGGCGCACGCTTGCTGCACCATTTCGGCCCGCGCTAGAGGCGATACAGTTGCCGTTGCTGTGTCGAATGCGGGCGATCGCAAATCGTAGGTTTGAGGCGGCAGCAGCGGCATCCATTCGGGGTCTGCCGGCGCAATTCTGGCCAATTCTTCCGATCGCTTGACTGCGGAGGCGATCGCATCTTCATCAAATTCTGTAACAGCAGCAGAGGCGCTTTTGTTACCGAAATAGCTAGTAATGCTCAGGCTAAATACAGTTTTGCTGATATTTTGGCTGATTTGATTTTCCGAGAATCTCGAAAGAGATTCCTCGCCACTAGAGAGACTGACAAATACTTCCTCTGCTTTGGATAGTTTGACTGCTTTTTCTACTACAGATAAGGCTTGGTCTTCACTTAAAAGTGCGGGCGATGTTGTTACGAGCATAAGCTAAAGTCCCGGAATATTTGTTGTATTTGAAAATAGGTTTACCCGCAATACTACGGTTAACTCGCCTGTACTAAAGAGCGTACTGCTAACACTTCATCTGCTCGCAGAGGTTCCACATCTGAAGGAGAAACAGCCACAACTAAAATCGATTCTCCTAAAGCATTAAATATTTCTAGAACGCAGCCATCATCTTCGCCTTCCCTTGGAGGAGGTACGCGATCGACTAGCATGGCTACATCACCTTTTTTTAGCTGATATAGCGGCATATCCCGACACAATGCTACACGCTGGTAAAGTTCAAGTTTCACGTCGAGACTCCTTTTTGGGTTTGAGAGTAATAAAATGAAAACTTCCGTCAATTTGCCACTGCAACCAAATTGTAACAACTGCTAAATTACGTCCATTGGCCCCTGGCAACTCACCTTCGGCGCGAAAGAACTTTCCGAATTCATTAGCACCATTTTCTACTGCCTCAGCCGACGCTATCAAAAACTGGATGGCTCCTAACAAAGCTTCTGGGTTATCTTGACTAAAACCCCCTTCCTTGAGCGAGAAATTTTGACTTGTCATCTTGTGCTTTTGAAACAAGTAAATAGCGCGTCAACTTTGCTTCGGGTATGATAGCATCCGCTGGAATTTTCACATTAAAAACCTACAATCTAATTAAGAATTTCCCCCAATTTGAATATCCCTCACTCGCACCGGCACACAAGCGTGAGTCATCTGAGCAACCTGCATCGGCTCGCCTTTTCCGCATATATGAGTACCGCACTGAACCAACTCCGAAGCCGGCCCGATCGCATCTATTTGATTCCAGAAATCAGTAGTCATCGCCTGATAAGTTACATCCTTCAACATACCGACAACTTTACCTTTTTCCACCTTCCAAAAAGCATCGCCGCCGAATTGAAAATTGCGCCGCTGCTGGTCAATCGAATAACTACCCATACCGTCGATTAAAATCCCGTCTTCCGTATCAGCAATCATCTGGGCCAAAGTAGCAGTATGGCTGCCGCCATCCGGGCCCGGCTCCAATCCCAAATTGGGAATTCTCACCATCGGCACGCTAGACCAACTGTCAGCGTAAGCAGAACCGTTGCTGCTACCGCGTCCGAGGCGATAAGCCGTCTCTCTGTCAGTGAGATAATCAACTAAAATTCCATCCTTGACCACGTACCAATCTTGTGATTTTACGCCCTCATCATCGTAACCCATTGTACCGCGGCCGCCTGGTTGAGTGCGATCGCACTTAAAATTCACCCAAGGTGCAGCGTATTGCAGTTTATTTAACTTATCAGTAGTAGCAAAGCTCGTGCCAGCAAAATTAGATTCGTAACCGTAAACCCGGTCTAATTCAGTTGGATGTCCTACCGATTCGTGGATTGTCAAATACAAATTTGTCGGCTTAAGAATCAGGGATTTGCAAATACCAGCAGGGACTGTGGGAGCGCTGACTTTCTCAATAGCTTCGGCGGCAACTCTTTCGACTTGACTCAACAAATCATCGGGATTAATATGTTCGTAACCGATATTAAGCGGCGGGCGTTCGTAACTGCGACTTTGGGCATCGCCGCCCGCAATTGCCGTACAGTCAAAACCCGGATAGCTGCGGTAGATTGTTTGTTCGATTAGCGAGCCTTCTGTGGAAGCAAAAACCTTGTCTTCGCGGCTTGACTGCAAAAAAGAAGAAGCTTTTTTGATGCCTTGTGCGCCGTGTGCTAGCAGTTGCTCGTTGATAGTTAGAAGCAGTTCAGCTTTCTCAGCAACGGGTACAGAAAAAGGGTCAATGGCGATGGGAGTAATGTAGGTATCGACATATTTTTCGACAGGCACTAACCGCACCGGTTCCTTCTGAGTTAGGCGGCTGCCTTTCGCGATTTCTACAGCCAAAGCGACTATTCTTGCAACCTCTGCGGGTGTTTTGCTGTGACTGGCGGCAAACCCCCAAGCACCGTCTAGAAGCACGCGCACGCCAAAACCGGAACTTACATTATCTGACAGTTGGCTTAAAGATCGATCGCGCGCGTAAAGATTCTGCCTTCGGTAACTGCAAAAACGTACATCACCGTACTCGCAACCTGTTTTCCGAATCAAATCTACAGCCAAATTTGCTAACTCGTTAGCAGAGATTTTTGCAGTTAATTGCACCATAGTTATTCGTCATTCGTCGTTAGTTGTTAATTATTATAGCGCTTTTCAATTTTTTGAACCCTTTTCAATAAGCTTTCTCTGGGCGGGCAGGATGCCCAACCCCTACTCCCCACAAGAAATTTACTGTTTGTGGAACAGGCATCTTGCCTGTTAATGTGGAACAGGCATCTTGCCTGTTTGTGGAACAGGCATCTTGCCTGTTTGTGGAACAGGCATCTTGCCTGTTTGTGGAACAGGCATCTTGCCTGTTAATGTGGAACAGGCATCTTGCCTGTTAATGTGGAACAGGCATCTTGCCTGTTTGTGGAACAGGCATCTTGCCTGTTAATGTGGAACAGGCATCTTGCCTGTTAATGTGGAACAGGCATCTTGCCTGTTAATGTGGAACAGGCATCTTGCCTGTTAAGAGAGAATGGTGCAAAATCTCCTTTTAATCCTACTCCATCTCCTGCAAAACCCCAGTTAAAATTTCCACAATGCGATCGATATGTTCCTTCTCAATAATCAGCGGTGGCGACAAAGCAATAATATCACCCGTAGTCCGAATCAGCAACCCTTTTTCATAGCACTGCAAGAAACAATCAAAAGCCCGTTTCCCCGGCTTCCCAGCAATAGATTCCAACTCAATACCCGCCACCAGTCCCAGATTGCGGACATCAATTACGTGCCGCACCCCCTTCAAAGAATGCACCGCATCTTCCCAGTAACCGGCCATCTTATCGGCTCGTTCAAATAGCCTTTCTTCCTCATAAATATCCAGCGTCGCCAGAGCGGCCGCACAAGCCACAGGATGACCCGAATAAGTATAACCGTGAAAAAGCTCGATCGCATTTTCAGGAGCATTCATAAAAGCATCATAAATCCCCTCTTTCACAAACACCGCCCCCATCGGCACCGTACCGTTAGTTATCCCTTTCGCCGCCGTCACAATATCGGGAACCACCCCAAAATATTCCGTTGCAAAACTAGAGCCAAGCCGTCCGAATCCGGTAATTACCTCATCAAAAATTAGCAGAATTCCGTACTTGTCACAAATTGCCCGCAGTCGCTCCAAATAACCTTTCGGCGGAATCAAAACACCTGTAGAACCAGCCACCGGTTCCACAATTACCGCTGCAATATTCGACGCATCGTGCAAAGCGACAATCCGCTCCAATTCATCCGCCAAATGTGCTCCCCATTCCGGTTGTTGGCGGCTGAAAGCATTGTGTTCGAGGCTGTGAGTGTGAGGCAAATGATCGACTCCCGTCAGCAAACTGCCAAAAAACTTGCGGTTTGTACCGATACCGCCGACAGAAATTCCCCCAAAACCAACGCCGTGATAGCCGCGTTCCCTACCGATTAATCGTTGGCGAGTTCCTTCACCTTTCACCCGGTGATAAGCAATTGCAATTTTTAAAGCAGTTTCTACAGATTCAGAACCCGAATTAGTAAAAAAAACGCGATCGAAATTCCCCGGAATCATCTTTACCAAACGTTCCGCTAATTCAAAAGCACCCGGATGTCCCATCTGAAAAGCCGGAGAGTAATCCAAACGCAAAACCTGCTGTTTAACTGCTTCGGCAATTGTCTCGCGGGCGTGTCCTGCATTTACGCACCACAGCCCCGCAGTACCATCCAAAATTGAGCGGTTATCATCGCTTGTAAAGTGCATATCTTTTGCCGAAACCAATATTCGCGGATTCGCTTTAAATTGTCGGTTGGCAGTGAATGGCATCCAGTAAGCGTCCATATTTGTCATCTTTTTTTATCCTTTTATATTGATGCTTCTG
Source organism: Microcoleus sp. S13_C3 (assembly GCF_036700905.1). Classification (NCBI taxonomy): domain Bacteria; kingdom Bacillati; phylum Cyanobacteriota; class Cyanophyceae; order Oscillatoriales; family Microcoleaceae; genus Microcoleus; species Microcoleus sp. S13_C3. The sequence continues at coordinate 22,349 of NZ_JAUBPT010000005.1, forward strand.
CTTCCCAAATATAACTCAATACGGTTCCGATCAAACGGCGGTTGAAACCGCGTCTATACAAACAAAACCCGCCGACGCGGGTTGAAGATCGGAGGGCGGTTGAAATTACCTTATTTTCTTCAGTCCGCGGAGGCGGACTTCCTTTGTGTAGACACGGTTTCAACCGCCGTCTCATCTTAATTCACGATCGCATCTTAATTCACGATCGCACCGACAGACTCATGCTGCAACAAACCGGTCAGCATTTTCACAGGCCGCTCCCCGTAGGGCCAGGCGAAAGCATGGCGGAAAGCTGCATCTTGACACGCTTGCAATTGCCGAAAATCAATGATATCCAAAGTTAACAAATTCTCGTACTCGAAAGGCAGCCGCACGTTGTGCAATCCCGCGTTGTCAGTACAAATCGCAATATCGACACCAGCTTCAAAACATCGATCGAACACAACCTTCAATTCGCGCATATCCTGCAAGGTTCCCGTTTTGAGATAGGTAGTCGGGCAAACCTCCAAGCATTGACCCCTGCGCGCGACTTCTGGCAGCAGTTCGGGATATTTTAACGGAATTTGAATCCCGTGGCCGATACGCATCAGATAAGGCAAAAGTTCGGGATAACAGCCAGAGGTAGTTTCGTAGAGGTGGCCGGTAGTTTTGATGCCGATCGACCTCGCGTACTGGTACAATCCGACAAACTCATCTAAACGCTCGCCAATACAATCATCGCCGCCAGCTATATCGATCGCACAAACATATTCTCCCATCCCGGCCGCCAAATCAACGATCGCCCGATTCACCTCATAGGGTAAACGCGAGTGCATACACAAAATTTGGCTGGTAACAATCGGACAATCGCTAATTTGACTTGCCTTGCCCACAACCTGTACAATTTCTGCCATCAAATCAATGCGTTCTGACTGATTCAAATGTTCTGGAGTCCGCAAATAAGGCGTATAGCGCAACTCCAAATAAGCCAGATTTTCAAACACGTAAGCGCCCCGCATCAACCGATAGATGAAATAAGGCAACGTCTCAACAGTTTGAACGCTTTCTACCAGCGTGTGCAGTTCCAAATACTCATTCAGAGTATTGCGCGGACGAGTGTAAAACTCCTCAAACTCCGAGTATTTCGGAAATCGATTAACCATCTCAGCATTGTGGCGATCGAAATACCGCCACAGCACCCTAGGAACGACAGAACCACCCAGATGGCGGTGCAACTCAGCGTGTAAAGTCATGGCAACAAAGCCTCTATTTTCTCAATGTTAACAAAAATTAATTAGTCAGCAGTCAGTAGTCAGTAGTCCTTAGTCAGTAGTCATTAGTCATTAGTCATTGGTTATTTGTGAGTTCCAATGCCTAATGCCCCATAGACATCTCCGATAATTCTTGTGGAACAGGCATCTTGCCTGTTAAAAACAGGCTTTTTGGGAGATGCCCCATGCCCCCATGCCCCATGCCCCACGCCCCATGCCCCATGCCCCATGCCCCATGCCCCATGCCCGTATCTAAAATCTAAAATCCAAAATCTAAAATCTAAAATAGATTGACATTTAGGGCGCATTCGTACATAATCGGAGATTGTGTCAACCTGAACAGAACGCGAGAAACCCTTGGCTAACGTAGTTGTAATCGGCGCCCAGTGGGGCGATGAAGGAAAAGGCAAAATTACCGATTTGCTCAGCAAATCCGCAGATATCGTTGTCCGCTACCAAGGGGGCGTCAACGCGGGTCACACCGTGGTAGTAAACGGTCAGACTTTCAAGCTGCACTTAATTCCCTCCGGGATTCTCTACCCTGATAAAGAGTGTATTATCGGCTGCGGTACGGTCATCGACCCTAAAGTTTTAATTGCAGAGTTAGATCAGCTAGAGGCACTGAATATTTCGACAACGTCGCTGATGATTTCGGAGACCGCTCACGTCACGATGCCCTATCATCGATTAATTGATGTAGCATCGGAAACGCAGCGGGGAAATTATAAAATCGGGACGACGGGACGCGGCATCGGCCCTACTTACGCCGACAAGTCGGAACGTACCGGCATTCGGATGCTCGATTTAATGGACTTGGATGGGTTGCAAGAACAATTGGAATGGACGATTAATTGTAAAAATGTCCTTCTCGAAAAACTCTACAATTTGCCGCCTTTAAATCCGCAAGACGTAATTGATGAATATCGAGTTTATGCCGAACGTTTGCGGCCGCACGTAGTTGATAGTTCCCTGAAGATTTATGAGGGAATTTACAAGCGGAAAAATATTCTGTTTGAAGGCGCGCAAGGCACTTTATTAGACTTAGATCACGGTACTTATCCTTACGTTACTTCCAGCAATCCCATCGCTGGCGGTGCTTGTGTGGGAACCGGAGTCGGCCCAACAGCGATCGATCGCGTAATTGGCGTAGCAAAAGCTTATACAACCCGCGTCGGAGAAGGCCCCTTCCCTACTGAAATGGTAGATGGAATTGGCGCAATTTTGGGCGATCGGGGTGCAGAATTCGGCACGACAACCGGCCGCAAACGCCGCTGCGGTTGGTTCGACGCAGTAATCGGCCGCTACGCAGTCCGCATCAACGGCCTTGACTGTCTGGCAATTACCAAACTAGATGTGTTGGATGAATTAGAAGAAATAAAAGTTTGCGTTGCTTACGAAATTGACGGCGAAAAATGTGTTGATTTCCCGAAAAGTTCCCGGATATTTGCTCGGTGCCAACCTATTTACGAAACCCTTCCCGGTTGGAAACAGTCTACGGAAGAGTGCCGGAATTTGGAAGATTTACCGCCGCAAGCATTGAATTATCTGAAGTTTTTGGCAGACTTGATGGAAGTGCCGATCGCGATCGTTTCTCTCGGTGCGAGCCGCGACCAAACTATTATTGTAGAAGACCCGATTCACGGGCCCAAGCGCGCTTTGCTCTCTGCTGACGGTACGCCCGCCTAACGTTGCCTTAAAATATAATTTTGGGTCTCAATCAATAATACTCAAAGCTGTTACCAGTCTCGCCGAGACCCACCGAGAGCGAGGTTCCAGGAGATTTAGTACACTTGACCCACGGCGAGGTCAAGTGTATCATTCTTTACAGGGAGTCAAGTAAATGACTGACGAGGATGAACTGATAGCACGGCTAGAAGTTCACAGAGACATGATTGGATGGCTTATAATAGAGTTAAGCAAAGAAGGAATACAAGCCCAAAGAACAACCGGAAACAGTCCCAAAGGTGATATTTTGATCGTCAACGATCGGGATGTTCCGCGAGTTAAACAGCTACTCCGCAATTTGCAGATCGAATTTAATGGTTAATTTATCAAAATAATAAAAAAAATATAAAAAATAATGAATGAACCGCATATAGAAATCAAAGCCTGGAAAAATAAAAAAATAGATTCCACAAAAGCTAAGGAAATATGTGAAAAAGGCACTGTGATTGGAGTTATTACCACAGGAAAAATTACTCAACCCGCTAAGATTATATTCGACAAAGCAGATATAGCTTGGGTATAAGATTTTCCAGAAAGTAATTTATTGAATCAGGAAGGTCAAGAGGAGAGCTAATGTTAGACATGATTTTTTATGCCTCCAACACTAATCAGCCACCGCACTATGTCGGAATGTCTGAAGAGGTTTACGAGTGGTTGGCAAAATCAGAATTTTCCAAAATCGGCACATCTGTCCCCAGAAATATTTTGATAGATGAAGAGGAGGAGAAGCTACCTTTAGTTGAGTTAGATCGAGATATTCGCCAGAAGTTCAGAAAATTTTTCTGCGATGCAATTATCTCCGAAAGCGATACCGTCCTTGCTAAGCTGGGAGACTCCCCTCTCAAAGAAGAGTATCAAGCAGAAACGTACCGTTTGAGGAAAATGCTGGAATTGCTGAAGTGTCTGGAAAAGGAGAATTATCAGTATCTTCAGCGAGTCGTTTAATTAGGCGCGATCGCAATATCACAATTCTGGTAAAATGTGAAAACAATTAGCAGAAAGTCAGAAAATGGAACTCGCAGTAGAATGTCAAAAGCGGGCAGAAGGCAGCAAACCTAACGCCCTCCGCCGCTCTGGATTGATTCCCGCCGTCCTCTACGGCCACAAAGGATCTGAATCCATTTCCCTTACCATCAAAGCCAAAACAGTTGAAACCCTGCTCAAAAAGCACGTAGTCAACAATGCCCTAATTGACCTCAGCATTCCCGAACTCTCTTGGAGCGGAAAAACCTTGCTCCGAGAAGTTCAAGTTCATCCTTGGAAGGGCTTTCCTTACCACCTGAGCTTTTTCTCCGTAGCGACTCAAGACAGCCTGGAAGTTGAATTGTCACTGCGTTTTGTTGGCGAACCTGTCGGCGTCAAGTTAGAAGGCGGCATTTTGGATACTGTGCTGACGCAACTCGCAGCTAAGTGCAAACCTGACAGCATTCCTGAAGCAATTGAAGTAGATATTTCTCATTTAAAGGTTGGGGATGCGCTGCACATTCACGAATTAGTTTTGCCTGCAGGAGTGGTAGCTCTCGGCGAACCAGATCAGGTGGTTGTTAGCGTGCTGGGAATTCAAGCAGGTTCTGAAGCCGAAGATGCAGAAGAAGACGCAGCAGCAGCAGCTTAATTAGTAATTGCTAATAGTTGTTAACTAATGGTTGCAAAAAAAGGGCGATCGCTTTCTCCCAAAAGGGCGATCGTTTTTTGCTAAAAAGGCTATTCTAATTTGGGTTCGATCGCAGTTTTGTTTTGATAGTGCGAGCGTCCTCGCTCGCGATCTGTATAATACTCGCGAGCGGGGACGCTCCCACTGTAAAAAAATGGTTTTTGGCAAAATGAGATGTTGCCATTCTCATTTTGGTTCGATCGCACTTACTCTACTGGGCCTTGAATCTGCTGTCGCACCCATTGACTAAAATCAATCTGTGCGGCAATTTCATCGATGAAAGCCGCTTCGAGAAATCGGTATAAATCAGTTTTTTCAATAATGGGAAAAGTCGGAGATCGATCGCGCTCGACATAAGCCCCATCGACTAATTGCAAAATCCGCCATACCCGCCCGTTAAACCGCCAAAATTCCGGCACGCCCATACTGGCATAAAGTGTATTTTTATTGAGATCGGTATGGGTAATATCCACTTCCACCACTAAATCCGGGGCTGGATCGACATTCAAATTAACCAGGCGATCGGCAACTAAGGTATAATTCTGAATGTAATATCCATTGTCTGGCTCGGCGCTCTTGAGTAGGTCTTCTCGATCGAGCCTAGTCGATCCCATCGTCTTCATTCTCATCCCCATCTCAACGATCAGGATTAAGATGAATCGCTCAATCAAACGAGCAGAGCGTTCGTGTTCTTCGAGGGGCATGGTGATTTCTAACACCCCGTTATCGTAAGTAAAGCGGGCGTGAGTGCGCTCCGCCAGCAAACTTTGAATTTGCTTAAAGGCTTGCCAATCGAGGTCGCGAAAGGTGAGGCGCTTTTCTCCGACAAGTTGAGGTGGTGGCTCTAACAACATCAAAATTACCGCAATTTAAGCGAAAGTTGACAGAACATTTACTGTTAATTATTTTAACTCCTCGCTCCTGTTGTCCCCCGCTATAACTGTACCCAGTGTCTTCGGTGGGATGAAAGGCAGGGAGATTGTAGGTACGGAAATCTCCAAATCTTTATCGATGTCGCTGTTTTACTGGAATGTGTATAATACAGTAAGGAGGTAATGAGATGCTGCATACTGCCATCAAGGTTCGACTTGATCCAACATTAGAGCAACAAGCCCTACTGTCTGGGCACTTTGGCTGTGCCAGATGGTGGTGGAACTATGCTCTAAACAAGTCAATTGAGACTTACAAAGAAACGGGTAAAAGCCTTGGTCAGTCAGCACTCAATGCCTTTTTACCAAAGCTCAAGAAAGCCGAAGAAACACTTTGGTTGTCTGAATGCTATAGCCAAGTTTTGCAAGCAACAACGCTCAACCTCACAACTGCCTATAAAAACTTTTTTGCAGGTCGTGCTAGGTTCCCGCGCTACAAGTCAAAGCATGGTAAGCAATCGATTCAGTATCCTCAAAATGTCAAGGTACTTGATGGGTTTGTTCAGTTTCCGGGCAAAGTCGGCAAAGTCAAAGCCAAGCTACACAGGAACATAGAAGGAACAATCAAAACCGTAACGGTTAGCTTAGATCCTTCTGGGAAATACTTTGCCTCAATATTGACGGAGAGTGAAGGCGACAATCCGACTGTTTCAACGGTCGGAAAAGTAATTGGGATTGACTTGGGATTGACTCATTTTGCTATTACGAGTAATGGCTGCAAAGTCTCCAAGTATGATAACCCTAAGCATCTAGCCAAACACGAGAAAAACCTCAAACGCAAGCAACAAAAGCTAGCTAAAAAACAGAAAGGAAGTAATTCAAGGAACAAAGCCAAAAAGACGGTAGCTAAAGTGTACGAACGGGTAACTAAATCCCGTCAGGATTTTCTACATAAGCTTTCGAGAAAGCTCGTCAATGAAAACCAAGTTGTCGTAGTAGAGAATCTTAATGTCAAAGGCATGGTACGCAATCACAATTTAGCTAAAGCCATATCTGATGTGGGATGGGGAACCTTTATCAATTTCCTAGCTTACAAGCTAGAGAAAAAAGGTGGCAAGTTGGTTGAAATTGACCGTTGGTTCCCCAGCTCCAAGCTCTGCTCTAATTGCTATTACCAGATTGATAAGTTACTGCTTGATATTAGGGAGTGGACTTGTCCTAATTGCGGTACTCGTCATGACCGTGATGGTAATGCAGCAACAAACATTAGAGCGGAAGGCATCAGGATACTACAGACGGATGGAACAGCCGTTTTTGCTAACGGAGGGGAAGTAAGACCAAAGCTTGGACGCAAGTCCGTTCTGAGGCATTCCTCTGTGATGTTAGAAGCCCACACTATAATCGTTTCGATTTAGTGTGGGTAGTTCACTATATTTCTTCCATAAGTCTGGTGGTGCAGCCCGGATACCTGCGATCGATTTTGGTGCGTGAGGAACTATTGCCGCTGGAACTTCGTCTGCTGCACTATCGATTTTCTCAAGTTTCTAGAGGTACAAACCAAACCTCGAAAATCCTGACAGCCGCCGAATCAGGCATCCCTCATGGGGGGTGAAAACCTGTATCTCCGGTGCAAGCACTAGAATGCCGGGAAAAAACCGAGGCGGAGGTGGTCGATCGCTTTTTTGCCGGAGTTGCGCGCTCGCGATCGTATTCTGCTATTGTGGAACCTTTGCATCACATTCTCGACAGCTTTGGTAAAACGGCAATTGTTGGCGTCAAACCGCTGTATAATTGTGAAACATTTTGAATCCTATAATTTACTTGCTACTTGTGGAGCCGCCGCCCCTATGCCATCAACAGTCAGTACAGAATCAACAGCGGTTCAATTTAACCAACAGGGAGAAATATACTTATCCCAAGGAAAAATAGAAGAAGCGATCGCATCCTGCGAGCAAGCTTTGAAGATTCACCCCAATTTGGCACCGGCTTACAAGACTTTGGGCAACGCGCTGCAAGCTCAAGGCAGGATGGAAGAGGCGCGGCACTGGTACGCTAAAGCGATTGAAATAGAACCGAATTTTGCGGAAGTATATGCGAATTTGGGCAGCCTGGGCGCGCAGCAGCAAAAATGGCAGGAGGCGATCGGATTTTATCAAAAGGCGCTCGCGATTAAGCCGAATTTCGCGGGAGTGTACCGGAATTTAGCAAAAGTATTCGGACAAATTGGCCAACCGGAAGAAGCCCAGCAGTGCTGGTATCAAGCATTTAGTTTGGAACCGGAAAAAGTAGCGCCCGGGGAACACTTGAATATGGGCGACGCTTTTTTTCGGCAGGAAAAATTCCCCGAAGCGATCGCCTGTTACGATCGCGCCATAAAATTAAATCCTAATGTGGCGACTGCTTACCAAAATTTGGGCGAAGCGCTCAAAAAACAAGGCAAGTTAGAAGAAGCGACAGCATATTATCGCAAAGCTATTGAACTGAACGCAGCTAATGCGAGAAACGGCAGCGAGGGACAACAAACTTTGGCGGGTGCAACGGCGACAAACGGTGCAGTTAAGCAGCAGCCCGCAGCCACGGCAGTTAAGCCACCAGTGCAGCAGGCAGTGCAGCAGGCAGTTAAGCCGCCAGTGCAGCAGCAGCCAGTTAATTCTACAATTAATATAGAAGATCCAGAAGCATACAAAATACTGGCAGAAGGCTATTTTGCTCAAGGCAAATTGGAACAGGCGATCGCAGCTTGCAAGAAGGCCCTGCAAATTAAGCCGGAAGCGCCCCTATACAAAATGTTGGGCAACGCGCTGCAAGCTGGCGGCAAAATTGATGAAGCTAAAAGTTGCTATGTCAAAGCAATAGAAATTAACCCTAATTTTGCCGAAGCTTATGCTAATTACGGCAGCATTTGCGCGCAGCAGGAACAGTGGCAGCAAGCGGTTTCTGCTTACGAAAAGGCGATCGCCCTGAAACCGGATTTTGCCGGTGCTTTCCGCAATTATGCGAAACTGTTGACGCAGTTAGGAAAGTCGGAGGAGGCGGCTGAGGCTTGGTATCGAGCATTTGCGATCGACCCGAAATCCGGCAGCGCTGAGGAACACGAGAATTTAGCCAAAACTTTGATCGAGCAAGGTAAGGTAGATAAGGGAATTGACTGTTACCGGCGCGCGGTTGAGTTGAACCCAAATGCTGGCGCAGCTTATCACGAATTGGGCGAAATTCTTAAGGGTCAAGAACAGTGGGAAGCAGCGGTAGAAGCGTACACTAATGCTATTAGAAACACTCCCGAACTTTCTTGGTCGCACAACAATTTAGCTGAGTCGCTGGTTAAGTTGGAACGCTGGGAGGAAGCTGTAAATGCTTACCGCAAGGCGATCGAATTAAATCCTGATTTTAGCTGGTCTCACAACAATTTAGCAGATGTGTTGCTGAAGTTGGAACGGTGGGAAGAAGCTGTAGAGTCTTACCGGAAAGCAACAGAGTTAAATCCCGATTTCAGTTGGTCGCACAACTATTTAGCAGACGCGCTGATTAAACTGGGCAGGTGGGATGAGGCAATTTCGGCTTACCAAAGGTCGATAGAACTCAATCCCGACCATTTTTGGGCGCACAACAATTTAGCAGAAGCGCTGGTGAATTTGGAACGGTGGGATGAGGCAGTTGTTGCCTACCGGCGTGCTAACGAAGTTAATCCGAATTTCTTCTGGTCGCAGAGCAAATTGGGCGACGTGCTGCTAGAAATGGAAAGGTGGGAGGAGGCGATCAATGTTTACCGACGCGCGGCCGAGTTGAATCCTGATTTTCCGTGGACTTATTACAACATGGGAACGGCTTTTGAGAACCTGGAACGGTGGGATGAGTCGATCGCCGCTTACCGCCGCGCTGCAGAAATTCAGGCTGATTTGCCGTGGCTTTCGCAAAAGTTGGCTGATGCTTTGAGGATGCGATCGCAGTGGGATTTGCGGGATGCGATGGGTTTGTACAGAAAGGCGATTCAGGATAATCGTGATGACGTGCAGTTGTATCACAAGGCGCTGGAGATTGCGCCGAATGATGCTGACCTTTATGTTGAGTTGGCTAATGCTTTGGGAAGGAAGGGTTGGTCGGATGGGGCGATCGTCTTTTATCAGATGGCGTTGCAGATTCGGCCTGATGACAAGGCTATTTCTGGGCGGTTAGAAGAGGTGTTAAAAAAAAAGGGTATAAGTAGGGCGATCGAACCTTCCACCAGTAGGGTTGAACAGAAAAATGGGACTGCCAGAAACGATCGCAAATTCAGAGAAAATCTTCAAGAAGAAGATAAAGTCAACGAAACTACTGTCGCCTACCCTCCAGCAATAGAAGTCAACCAAAATTTCTTCACCCCTAAGTCGGATGTAGTTCACCGCCCTCTGGAGCAGCCTCCAGCTAAACTAGCAAAGTCGGAATCCACCCCTTTGTACAGTCGTCCCAGCGAGCTAAATCCTCCGTCGGCTCAAGTGGATCTACAGTTAGTAGATAATCTGAGTTCACTACAGAAGTGGGATGAAGCCTTAGCCTTGTACCGTCGCGCAATCGAACTCAACCCCGAGTCAGATGTGCTTTACCAAAAGTTTGGCGACACCTTAGCCAAACAAAATCACCATGAAGCGGCGATCGCGTTTTACAAAATGGCGCTGCAAATTAAAATAGACAACACCGATGCTCATTGGCGGACATTAGATAAAATACTGGAAACAAGAGATACAACTCAAAGTCGGCAAGCGCTAAACATAATAAGTATCCCTACAGTCCATGAGCAAGCCAACACAAATACTCCCTCATTAATCAGGACTTCTGAAGCTGCCAGATTGGCAAAAGATGTACGTTTGATTGCTTATTATCTACCGCAGTTTCATCCAATTCCCGAAAATGATTTGTGGTGGGGTCAAGGCTTTACAGAATGGACTAATGTTACCAAAGCCGAACCTCTATTTGAAGGACACCATCAACCCCAGCTTCCTGCTGACCTAGGATTTTACGATCTCCGCCTGCCAGAAGTGAGAGAAGCGCAGGCCGCCCTAGCAAAAAAATACGGTATCTTTGGCTTTTGTTACTACTATTATTGGTTTGCCGGCAAACGTCTACTGCACCGCCCGCTTGATGAAGTTTTGCAGTCGAAAAAGCCGGACTTTCCCTTCTGCATTTGTTGGGCAAATGAAAACTGGACGCGCAGGTGGGACGGCGCAGAACACGAAATTCTTATGGCCCAAGAATGCTGGGACGACGAACAAAATCAGGCTTTTGCTGAGAGCGTAACTCACATTTTGCTCGATGAGCGATACATTCGCATCAATGGTGCTCCTTTACTGATTGTTTATCGACACGATCTGTTTCCTGACTCCCGCAGAACAACTGATTTGTGGAGAAAGATTTTTAGAAAAAATGGTGTAGGAGAAGTTCACATTTCCGTAGCTGTCACCTTTATAGGCCTGCACAAACCGCCGATCGAATTCGGCTTTGATTCGGGGGTACAATTTCCGCCGCATGGATTCTCTGCTAGAGAAATTTTACCATCTGAAATCTCAATTCCCGACTTTTCCGGAAAGCTTTACGATTATAAAGATGGTGTGATTAATTCTATAGCCGATAGACTTCCACCGTATAAAGTTTTTCTTTCAGTTATGACTGCCTGGGACAATACAGCTCGCCGGAAAAGGACAGCTCATGCCTTTCTCAATTCCGACCCTGACTTTTACGAATTTTGGCTGCGGGGTGTCATCGAAAAAACCAAGCAAATGCACTCAGGCGACGAACGGCTGGTCTTCATTAATGCTTGGAATGAATGGGCTGAGGGAGCTCATCTCGAACCTGATAGAAAATACGGACACAGCTATCTTGTGGCCACCCGCAACGCTCTTTACGGTAGTCATAGCTGGAAAACGATTATTAATTTGTTGCGGCATCTTCCTATTGAAGATAGCCGTCAACTGCAGGAATATCTTGATGAACTGGATTCGAGAATTGATGCTCAAAATAGGTCGTTCGCAGCTATGGACAAACTGCTTAAAGAAAAAACCGCCAAAGTTGTCCATATCTCCCGGTGTCAACAGGATACTGAGTTATTGTGGCAGCTAGATTCACCCAGACCGGAAACCCATGTTGCTTTCAACTCTATTTGTATTGAAGGCTGGGTAATTAGTAAAAAATCTCCCCCTGTTGCCGTTGAGGTAATATACAACGATCAAGTGATACAGCAAATTCCGGTTGACCTACACCGTCCCGATGTAAATGAGGTTTATCCATTACCAGGGGCAGAATACAGTGGCTTTTCCGCAAAAGTACAATTAATCGGACTTTCACCTAAAATGGAACTGCTCCTACAAGTAGTTCTTCAAGATCAAAGCCCTGTGCTAATAGAAGTAGTACATTTGCAGCCAGGGTATGATGCCGTTCAAGACTTAAATATAGCACCAGAAGAACAAGGTTTCCTTAATGACTCGCAGCCCGATGTTTGCAAAACGATGATTAATGCGATCGAAAAATTTCCCGCCGAAAGCCTCAATCGTCAGTGTCAATTGCTGGACGAGTTGGCGAAGAGAATCGAAGTTAAAGAACAGGCGCATCAAGCAATGCTTGCACTGCTGAAGCAACAATCAATTCACTATTTTTACCAACAAGCTTGATTGAATAAGGAGCGTAAAAAGTTAATGAAGGAAAACTGGCAATCTCCTTTAGTTTCGGTAGTGATTCCGTCTTATAACCACAAGCGTTTTCTCCAGAAATGTTTTGATTCTGTAGCGGCACAAACCTATAGAAATATAGAGGTTGTCATTGTGGACGATTGTTCGGCAGACGGCTCAACATCCGAAATAGAAAGGTTAATTCAAAATGTTAGTTGGAAATCAAGGTTTCCTCAAAAAACACAGTTTCAAACCTTCACTAAGAATCAAGGTGCCCATGCTGCGCTCAACTACGGCATCACCAAGGCTAATGGCGATATAATTGCGCTATTGAATTCTGATGATATGTATCATCCAGACCGAATAAAATATATTGTTGATGCAATGCAGAATAAAAAGTCTGAGTTTGTATTTAGTGGGGTAGAGTATGTTGATGAAAGCGATCGAAATGTAACTAACTCACATCCTGTTGCACAGCGTTACTTTTGTACTCAAAAACTCATTAGCCAGTATCCTTCACTTGGATTTGCTTGCTTAATATGTAATGTCAGCATATCGACGGGAAACTTTGCTTTTACCAAAGCGCTGTTTAACCGCGTGGGTGAATTTAGCAATTATCGTTACTGCCACGATTGGGACTTTCTGCTGCGCTCGATTTTGCATACAGAACCCTTATTTTTGGAGCAAGACTTATATTACTATCGATTTCACGGCAAAAATACATTTGAGACTTTGGAATCAATAGCTGAGGAAGAATCAACTAAAATTATGACAAGTATTCTATCAAAAATGCAGGTCGAGCATTTGCAAAATCCAGTAGCTCCCTCCCCTTTAAATTGGCCGAGTTATTTTGAACTATTCCTGTATTGGTTTAATTTGACTCGTTATCTGAAAGCTCCCGCTTACTAAGGAGCGGGAAAGTCACGCTAATTTCAATGTTTACTCTCTGCTAAGCTATTAGTAAATAGTTGAAAATAAGCCATCGCTCCATCTCTAATTTATTAGCTGAATTCATCGCCATGTCATACGTTATTAACAATCAAGGTCATTGTGTTATCTGCGACAGTCATGTAACATTCTATTCTGAGAGTGACTGGTTGAGAGATGGTTACTTTTGTAATAATTGTCATTCAATCCCTAGAGAAAGGGCATTAATGTACTGCATCGAAAAATTTTACCCTAATTGGAAGCAGTTGCACATACACGAATCTTCACCGGCCGATCGAGGAGCTAGTTTGAAGCTAAAAAATAATTGCAAAAATTACATAGGTACGCATTATTTTCCAAATTTTGCCTTTGGAAAAACGCATCCAACTGGCTGGAGAAATGAAGATTTGGAAAATTTGACTTTTCCTGACGAAAGTTTTGATTTAATGGTAACGCAAGATGTGATGGAGCATATATTTAATCCTGACAAGGCATTTTATGAAATTGCCAGAACTTTAAAAAAAGGAGGCGCGCATATATTTACAGTACCTATAGTCAACAAAGAGCAACCTTCTAAATTAAATGCAAAAAAAGAGGAAAATGGTAATGTTATTATTTTAGGTTATCCTGATTATCACGGCAATCCCGTAGACAATCAAGGGTCACTTGTGACAATGTATTGGGGGTATGATATATGTGATTATATTCTAAAACACAGTGGTCTGTACACAACTATTGTTTATGTTGATAATTTATTGCTCGGTATTAGGGCTGAGTTAATAGAGGTATTAATAAGTAGGAAATTATAAAAACCGTCGAAATTGGCTAACAGCAATTTCGACGATCGATAATATGGCTACTTCCTCGAATGTCTGTAAATATAATTATCCAGTTTGAAGTCATCTAATTCTTGAATAATTACATCTCCGCGCTCCACTATTACAATGGATTGATAAATGACAATATTCTTGATGATATCTTTTGAAGTCCCTGCTGCCTCCACCAGTTGAAATATTAGTTTACTCAAAGGAGTTGCGTCGGAATAGTAATTCTCTAATCCTTGCCAATGCCACCATGCCCAATCTTCAATTATGTAAAAACCGCCGGGACGAATTAACGGAAATAACGTTTCAAAACTAATTTTTGTGAGTTCATAATAATGAGAGGCATCATCCATCACTAAGTCAAGAGGCTGCTCGTTGAATTCGTGTTTCACAATTTCCTTGAGCCGCCCTGAGTCTGCTTGGTTGGTATGCCAATATGTCCTGAGTCGATTTTGTAACCCTCGATCGTTGACATACTTTTGAAAATAGGGACTGTCTGTACGGGGCTGCAAATCGAGCGCAATATGCTTTGTGGGTTGAAAAATTTCAAACCAAAACGCTACGCTTCCCCCCTCCCACATTCCCAACTCGACTACATTATCAGGATTAAACTTTTGATGAGTTGAGAAAAATCTTTCATACTGATCTATCAAATCTTTAGGCTTGTAAAGTACGAAGCACTCTTCTCCTAATTCCCAATTACTATCTTTGGTCTGCTCTAATCGAAAAACCAAATTGTTTAAGATCACTCGATCTTTTTGCCAAAGTAACTTTTCAATTGCTAGCAAAGCTATCGAGGTGTTGCGGTAAGAATATTGACTCTTTGGTTGCAAACTGGCATCAAGATGTACAATTTCTTGAGGCAAGGGAAAGACTGAAGCAGATTCTGGTTCAGTTGTATCGATTTGAGATGACAAACTGTCATTAACAGGTTTTTGCATAACGATCACAGCTTGATTAAACTTGGCTGGATCGTCAACAAAATCGCAAAATGTCAGATATTTAGTCCACTCCCGCTTAACGTATCCAGGCGAAATCACGGCTTCCCCATAAAAAGACGCAGGGAGCGCAGGACCGCCACCCGTGGCACTATATAAAAATTTGCCATTATCGTAGTCTGCAAAAGCAGCCTCAGTATCCAAAAATGAGTTTGCTAAGGCCTTATGCCAATCAAATTCATGGTTCTGACCTCTCAAAGAACGACAAAATTCGATAAAGTTTCGTCCCCAAACTGTGACTATAAGGATACCACCAGGTTTGAGTAGTCTTGATAGCTCTTCCACCCATTTTATGTGTACGGATTCCGACAAATGAGAGAAAACTGAGTAGGCATAAACTACGTCGAAACTATTGTTATCAAATTCGGTGGGTGGCTCTGGTTTGCCTGCACTATAGTTTCCCAGGCGCACTGTATTGAGACAGATGTCAATCATTTCAGAATTGACATCAATGCCATATAGATTATCTGCAACAATATCTTTTAGAAAAAACCGAATCACCCGCCCCCAGCCGCAGCCGAAATCGAGAATTCGACTGTCTCTAGTTAGTGGCCGTCCCAAGTTAGCTGCGTACCGCTTGATCTCCGAATAGAAATTAAATCCTTCGCCTAGAGCGTGCTTGCCCGACGAGCCAACTATATTTCGCTGAATTTCATCGGGAGGGAATCCCGGAAGTTCTATACCATCTACAAACGGATCATCTACACTTTTAATAATTGCCTCCAACCATTCTTGGTCGCTCAACTGAGCAGCATAATTTAGAATTGAGTCATTTGTTTTGTTGTCCTTAATACCTGGTTGAGGTTTAAAGTAATTAGGCTGAGATGAATTCAGTTCAGTTTGAATTTGTTGTGTTCGGGTCTGCGAGCGCTCCAAATCTGCCTTAACCTGCTCTAGGAATGGAAGTTTTTTTTGAATTTTTACCATTCCAATTTGCAAACGATTTTGATCTGACAACACAGCTTGGAGCACTAACTCAACTTCCGTCGGCAGTTCAGTCACTCCTACTTTTTCCCGAAAACCACTTGTGCTTGCATGGAAAGCTTCGGTATAAATTTGAGCAACATCTGGACGTGGGTAGTTGACAGGAATTGTCTGTATTACCCTATCATTACTAATGACCTCGATCGAGACTACTTGAGTCTTTTTACCTAGTATCCAACCCGAAACCAAAACCTCATATTTATCTGTTTTGTATGAAGTGTTTGGATTGTCGATGTTAAACCCCCATAACAATTCTGGATCGTTTACAGGCAAATTTACAATTTCCTGAATTTGAATTAAAGAGTGTTCAATCATAATCTTTGATTTTTTTCCTTTGCTTTGCGAGCTTCTGAGAAGCTAACTGACATTTGTTTAATGCCTCAATCTTCATTTTAAAAGCAATGAAGAAATTTAAGGGTGTAAATCGATCCAATAAAACAGCGACGCATTAATTATGGAGGATTTACCCCGCGTTCACTACCCAAACCAATGCGCTGAGTTAATTTCGGAGCCTGAAACGAATTGAATCCCAATCTTGCTTGTGATTCTTGCAAGGAGAGTTGGTACATTTCTAGATAATTTGATAGCCCTTTCCGTTGATATCTTAAGCTTAATGCTTTTTGATACAGTTTCATATCAGCACTTTGGATAGCAACTATCTTTTTAACCAAAGATTGATTATTTAAAATATCCATTACCTTGGTTTGGTAATCCTCGTGAAAATTTTGATTAGCTACGCTAACTTTAAGCGTTGGCCAACCCAGCATTTTCTTCAAATCGTTTAAATCATCTATGAAAAATTCTTGAATACCTACAAAGTAAAAATCAGTTAATTTTATTTCATCCGCAAAGTATTTAGAAGCACTGTTATCTATAAAAGGCTGCTTGATAAAATCAGAAAAACTCAGTTGATTTTCCACTACATATCGATGATTCTCATCAAAAAAAACCTGATTATTACTTTTCAGGAAATAATAGGCAGAAATCAATAAAAGAATAGGGTTCCTTAGCCAAATCACCATTTTGGCAGTCGGGCCATATTCTTGATACTTTTTTGCCGGAAAATGACCGTGAATTGCTCTAATTTTCGTTGTCAGCTTACCTTGTTTTATGAGAGTTTCTATGGGTAAAGAATGATTGTCATATAAAATTTGCTCGTGCGGATAAATCTGCGGTAAAACTATTCGCCCAAACGTTGTTCCGGCGGTCTTAGGAAGGTGGATCGATATTAATTCTACTTCTGACAGCCATGATAAATTAGCCACTATCATATCTCCTGTTTGTGTTTGCATTCTCAAAGTTTTTCTAAGACTAGACTGCTATAGCTTTAAATTTAAAAGTTGATACCAAAAGCATTAACTGTTTCCTCTCGAATTATTTTTGAACTTTGTCAAGTCGAGATTGCGATCGCGCCAGTTCCGCCTGAATTTGTTGCAGTCGAGTTCTAGAGCGCTCTAAGTCTGTCTGAATCTGCTTCCAGCGCGGTGGTCGCCGCCCCACTCGCACAACAGCCAAAGGCACCGAGCTTATATCTGAGAAGACAGCTTGCAGTATTAACTCAGCTTCTTCTGGCAGTTCGCTAAGTAGCACTTCTGTAGCAAAACCGCAGTTTTCAACCCCAGGAACGTCTGGATAAATCTCAGCTACGTCCCCGCGCGACTGATTAAAAGTAATTCTATAAATCACTGTACCGCTACTGATTACATCAACCGCTACAGCAGAAGCATTTTTCCCTAAAACCCATCCTACAAACCAAACCTTGTTGGTGGCGGTTTGAGTTCCTTGTTTTGGGCTTTCTATGTTAAATCCCCATAAAGATTGCTCGTGATCGTTTATAGATGACGGGACAATATCCAGAATTTCAATTAAGTTATTTTGGGTCATTTTCTTTAAGTTTGTAAGTCTAATAAAAATTAGATTCCATCTATCTATGGGATAGCAAGCGTTATCTTCCTAACCCCACGAATAGGACGCATCAATTGTTTCCACTCTTCTGAGTTTGTTAATGAGTAGGTATTGAGTTCGCAACCTTTCTCCGAGGAGAACTTCGCAAAACTATCTAACCAGCTCAAAACGGTTTCTGTGTGCGAGAAAGGCGTACATTTTAGGGATTGCTGCAAGCACTCCATCATCTTGGTCATATCGCTATTTTGATAAGCATACCACGCATCCCATACTAGAAGTTCATACTGCATTTGGCTCGGGTCATTTCTCTGGCTGGCTATAGCTTGCTCAAACCGCAAGCGATTTAATTGCTCCTGAGTTTGGTTCTGTTGAACTAGGGATTGTTCCAACACTGCTTCTGTGCGGTGCAACTGAGTCTGCGATTGATTTAGCAATGCCTTAGTTTGCTCTAATTCTCCCTGAACTTGATACAGTTGAGAATGGGAATGTTCTACTTCTCCTTGAGTGTGATGGAGTTGAGATTGAGAGTGTTCTAACCTCTCCTCCGTCTGATGGAGTTGAGATTGAGATTCTGCGAAAAGAACCTCGATTTGGTTGACTTGAGACTGAAAATGTGCTAATAAAGTCTCATTTTGATCCATTTGAAGGCGCAACTGCTCCAATTCTTCCTGACTTCGATGCAGTTGAGATTGAGATTGTTCTAGCATCTCCTCGGTTTGATGCAGTTGAGATTGAGATTGTTCTAACATCTCCTCGGTTTGATGCAGTTGAGATTGAGATT
>NZ_JAUBPT010000005.1:41000-99850 GCF_036700905.1 Microcoleus sp. S13_C3
TCGGTTTGATGCAGTTGAGATTGAGATTGTTCTAACATCTCCTCGGTTTGATGCAGTTGAGATTGAGATTGTTCTAACATCTCCTCGGTTTGATGCAGTTGAGATTGAGATTGTTCTAACATCTCCTCGGTTTGATGCAGTTGAGATTGAGATTGTTCTAATAAAGTCTCATTTTGGTTCATTTGAAGGCGCAACTGCTCCAATTCTTCCTGACTTTGATGCAGTTGAGATTGAGATTGTTCTAACACCTCCTCCGTCTGATGCAGTTGAGAGTGAGATTGTTCTAACACCTCATTCATCTGATGCAGTTGAGGATTAATCTGGTCTAGTTCTTCCTGAGTCTGATGCACTTGAGAATGACACTGCTGGCATTCGGATTGTAATGCTTTATTCTCCCTTTCCAGTTTGCGAACATTCACCCAGTCTTGAAAAGCCCAAAATCTGTAAAGTGATGGTTTTATTTGTTCGCGCCAAGATAAATCCGGTGTCTCTTGCGGTTGCCATGCTCTGGCGTCTAGTTCCTGATACATCTCAACCGCTTCTGGAAAATAGTGTTCTATCAAGGTAGGTCTATAACTGTCCAATCCCTGAGAATGCAGTAAGGATGGGTCGTAGAGGGTTGATGCAGGAGCAGTCAAATTAGTATTAAATTTTTGATTTATTGCCTGAATATATAATTCGTTATTTTTGACAATAGTGGAAAGATTAACCAAGAGACAACGGCTGGAATTGCGGTTATGAAAAGTGAGAAGTTTTTTGTTGTAGTGGAGCCAAATTTTTACGGCCAATTCCGGCTGACTTTGAAATAAAGCATCGTGTCGCCGGTAGAGAGAATCAATCACTTCCCAAGGAGAACGATAAATGAGTAAAAAATTAGCTTCGGGCAGCAGTTCAGCCCAAAACTCTAAAAAAAGTGTCGTCCGCGGCTCCTTCCATCCCCAAGTAACACTTAGTGAATTTTGGGAAACAATTTTTTTTGCTTCTTCTACAAAACGATCGTCAACTTCGATATTTTCCTGCAATGTCCAACCATCCTCATCAATTCCTTGCGATCGCAGCACAGATCGGTGAAAATGCCAAAAGTCAAAACTTTCAAAATACCCCTTGCGATTTCCCTCGTCGGGGTACAGCATTACCTTTCTGCCGATATGCAAACCGGCACTTTGCAGCAAGGATGCAACCAAGGAACTTCCTGAACGGTGCATGCTAGCAATTACGAGGATAGAGGATTTTTCAGTCATAGATTTACTCGGTGGTTTAAATTACGCTATGGATTTAGTCACACTGCTTTGATGTTAGTTACCTTTACTGAAATTATCGAGAATTTTAATTAATTTATCGTAAATTTCTCTCCAATCACAGTGAAATTGCCAGTCAACTCCTGGCTTACCAGAGGTATAAGCAGATGAATCATAAACCACAGAATTGGGAGATATAAATATTTGCTGGATCATATTTTCACGCCAATACATTAATTTTATTCCTAGCTCATTCAATAAATTATTTGGGTTAGAATAGCAGACACCTATCTTATTAGCCATATTGATTGGGAGCATAGCCCCCGATCCCAGCGGTGTGATATGTATATCTATAGCATTCACCCAGACGACAGCTTCATAAATTGGACGACCAATTGTACTGTAAGTCTCAATATCAGGAGGGATGAGAGCTAAAATTTGTTTCCTAATCCCTTCTTCCCTTTCGATTACAGCATCCGCTACTGGGTAGTCTATTGCTAAACGATGCCAGCCAGCAAAAACAACTCCCAAGTTAGGAAAATCGGAATGGAGGGTTTTGATAATATTTGCTATTCCTTCTACTTGGGATACCCACACTCTGGTATTGGAGCTGCGAATTTCCAACCACAGCAGCGGAAAATGGTTTTTAGCTTTCTCCACTGTTTGTAGAGAATCAGGAGAACATCTTTTAAGTGCACCACTGTGCATTTTATTCGCTAATTCCTCTTTAAAGAAAAATCCCGTGGCAATGACAGCTACATAATTATTTTCTAAAATATAGTTAAAAATTTCCCAAGGATCGCCAAAATTAACAATATTCTCCGAGGAAATTTCTGGAAATACATCGCCAATGTTGATATGGTCGAAAGGGCCTACTAAAAATTTGTTTACTTTGTGAAGAATTTTATTTTCATACAAGTAATGTATTCCGGTCAATAAATTCCAGAAATCGTGACCCATATTACGTACTGTTCCCAAAACAGAAGCTACCTTTTTGGGTTTGTCGTTGCAAAGATAGGATTTTACCTGTTGCCAATTACTAACTAGCCAAGCTTTAAATCTATTGAACAACAAGACATCGTTATCTCCCAAAGCTCCCCAATCGCGAGTAGTTGAAGGCAAGACAACAATTAATTCTAAGTGAGGAAAATAGATAGACATCTTTCCGCCATGAACGTGACCGCACTTTAAATAAAAAATCTGCTTCCCTACAAACCGATAAACTATTATTGGGATTATACCCTCTATATAAAATGATTGATTCGATCTCAGAACTTCACCGCTAAAAGGACAAATTGAATAAATATAACCTGTTTCTACCAGACTTTGCTGAAAATTTTGTTGTCTACTAAAATTTGCTTCTGCTTCCCAATCTATTCCGATTTCTTTAAGAGTGATTTTGGGGGACTTTTTAGATAGCTCAATTGGTTGAAAAGAGTTAAAGCTATTAATATAAATTTCTTCCAAAGCAATGTCATCTTCTCCTATTAATTTCAGATGAAATAGCGACAACCCAGATTCTTGCAAGAAAATCAGGTCTTGTTCTGACAAGAATCGCATACTAATAATTTTATATTTACTGGTTCTATTGAAATAAGCTTCTACAGATTCCCATTTGATTCGTGTTGGACCATAGGAATCATGCAGGTCTCCCCATTTTGTTTGATTCAAATACGTCCATATATTCTCATAATCCACATCTCTAGGTGGAATATGGGATGCTTTTTTGAAATAGGTTGCAGCTTCCTCCAGCAAGCCTTGTCGTGCTAGAAACATAGATAACTTATAGTAAACTTTAGGGTGAGTGTCAGCGAGATTGAAAGTCTGATGATAACAATTAATGACCTGCTCTAACAGTCCTTTTTTGAGCAGAAGTGTTTCTAACTCTAAATCCTCCTCAGTTTTTTCTGATTGAATCTCTAGATATAAAAATTTATTGTAGCAAGATATCGCTTCATCTACTCGCTCTAGTTGAAGTAAGCTTACCCCTAACCCTTTATAAGCATCTATATTATTTGCATTGCGTTCAATAGCACAACTGTAAGCTGCAATGGCTTCCTCCCACAGAGAGAGTTTTCTCAAGGCTTGGCCTAAATAAGTGTATGTTCCATCAAAAGCGGGGTTGAAATTAATGGCGTAGCGGTAAGCCGCAACTACTTCCTCCCACTTTTCAAGTTGAGTGAGAGCTGTTCCCAATAGTAAGTGCGACCAAAAGTAACTAGGGTTAAATTCTATGCCCCGACGGCAACTGAGGGCCGCTTCTTCCCACTGTTGCTGGCAGGATAGAGCTGTTCCCAAATAGTAGTATGTCATCGCAGAATCAGGCTGTTTTTCAAGAAGTTGGCGATACCAGGTTGTGGCTTCCGCCCAATCTTGTCGTTGATTGATAATTGCCCAAAGATAGCTGTGAACTTCAATGCTCTCGGAGTTGAGTTCCAATGCGCGGAGGTAACAGACAGCGGCTGCATTGAAATCCCCTTGACGGCCGAGGGCTACTCCTAGCTGCCAATGAGACGCAAAGCATTCTGGGTTGAGTTCAATAGCTTGGCGGTAAGAGGCGATCGCTTCTTCTAAATTACCTTTTTTTGCTAAGGCTTCTCCTCGCTGCTGGCAAGACTTGGCATTAGGGAAAAGCTCGATCGCGCGGCCAAAACAGGCGATCGCTTCATCTAGCATCTCATCTTGTTGTATGAGTGTTTCTCCTAACAATTGGTGCAACTCCCAAGTGTTGGGGGCAATATCGACTGCGCGGCGATAACAGTTAATAGCTGCTTCGACATTACCCTGTTTTGCTAAAGTTTTCGCTAAATTTTGGTAAGCTTCGCAGGAGTTTGGATGGAGTGCTGCGGCGTGATGGTAAGTAGTACCTGCTTCTTCCCACTGCTCAATTTGGACGAGCTTATTCCCAAATTGCAACAATACTTCCAAATTATCGGGTTGAATCTGCAAGAAATTGCGGTAAGTTTGCAAATCATCTGGATTTAGTTCAATAGCATGGCGGTAAGAAGATATTGACCGAGCCATGTCCAACTGAGTTCGCTGTTGCAGGGCATCTCCGAGAAGATGATGAATTTTGCTATCATTTGGATTCAATAGAATTGCCTTTTGATAAGCGGCGATCGCTTCATCGAAATTGCCTTGTTTGACTAAACTATGCCCCAACCTCTGATAAGATGCAAAATTAGGGTTGCTCTCAACAGCACAGCGGTAGGCGCGGGCTGCTTCTTCCCACTGTTGCTGTTGTTCTAGAACTACCCCTAAGTTGTAGTAAGAGCCAAAGTTATTTGAGTTTAGTTCAAGAGCGCGACGGAAAGCTGCAAGTGCTTCCTCCCACTGCTCCTGTTGGCTTAAGACATCTCCTAAGTTGGAGTAAGACCCAGAAAAATCAGGGTTCAACTCAATCGCTTTGCGGTAAGAATCTACTGCATCTTCCCACTTTTCTAGTGTTTTTAGGGCATCGCCTAAAGTGTTGTGAGACCAGGAAAAATCCGGGTTCAATTCAATGGCTTTGCGGTACGATGTTATCGCATCATCGAGTTGACCGAGTTTTGTTAGAGCCTCTCCTAAGTTGTGGTGTGCTATTACCAGATCCGGCTTCAATTGAATAACCCTGCGGTAAGCTGCGATCGCTTCTTCTAATTTCCCTTGATAATGATAAATTTCTGCCAGTTCGTAGTGAACTTCGGCGTTGTCCGGGTTCTTAGCAAGGACTGCCAGGTAGCTGCCAATAGTTACCTCTAATTGGTCATGATTTTTTAGTGATTCGCCTTGATTCATGTCCTTAACCTCCCTTTTATAGTTATTGGTCTTTGATTAATTTATTAAAGTTATATGAATAATAAAAAACCTAATAACTCTTTAGTTAAATACTTGTAAAACTTGCGGGTTTCCTGTGAATACTTAAAATTTTCATATTACTTTCAGTTCCAATTAGCCATTCGGTAAAAGATGAGCGTACTTGCCCAAAAAGGCACGTCCTATTCTAGCCCCGCCATAAATTCCATCAGGATCTACCAGTTTGTTGAACTGCTCCTGCAATAGCCGCTCGTATTCTGCGTAGTGAATTGTCCCTTCCAACCGCTCGATAATTTCTAAAACCAAGTCATTGATTTCCTGGGGGGTATTGTCTACTACTTTGACACCTACGGAGGCAAAAAAGTCTATATTTTCACAGACAATATAAGCAGGAGAGAGCATCTCCGCAAAGGTCAGATAGCGCTGCTCCTTCTCATGCCAGTAAAGCTTGGGAATTAAGATATCCTGGCTAAAAGACGATCTAAACTGCAATGATGCCCAGTTTGTCTGAGCGCAAGGGACACCAAAGGTAGGGGGTACGTGAGCAGGTCCAGAACAAGTTCCTATAAAGAACCGACACTTAGCCCACAGAAAAACATCCATCCAATCGCTCTTAGCTTCACTGTGGGCGTAATCGATTACCCCATCGGTTTTTGGTAAAGGTTTCATGTTACGATCGCCCATGCGGATCACCCAACCCCCCCGTGCCACAATCGACTGGATTGCTAGCAAGTATGTGTCAATATGTGCATTGCGTCCAGCACGAGTCGAACCGTTCCACTGTCCATTGCTACAGCCTGTATCTCGAACGTGGAGACTAACAAACCAAGCGTCCTTCGGTACTCCGAGTTCTTCCAGACACCGCCAACCTCGATCGCCATCTGCATCTGACAAAGTAAGCAGGTGCGATCGCCCCTCTGCTTCCCACTGTTTTTGAACCATCATTTGGCCGTAAGACACCGATACAGTTTGCCCGTTAGGTAGAGTTGTTGTACCGAGCGAGTATTTCAGGTACTTCACTAATGGGAACACCATTGTCAACTTTTCCGGAACGGGAAACTCTATTTGGAAATAATCTCGCCAGTAATTCATATAGCAAGGATTAGCTATATTTTCTGCGGGCATCCATAAAATAGTGCGCTGCTGGGGGAGCCAGCCAAGAATGTTCATCTTAAAATAGTAATCCAACAAGGCGGTGTGGCCTATGGCACACCCCCACTCGTAGGTGATAAACCTGATTCCTAACTTATCGAGTTGATAGGCTTTAACCAGCTCATTTTGTATTTCTGTAGCTTTGAGAAGCAGTCTCATAGCCTTGTCGAATCTTCCCGATATATAGAATCCGCGGGCTAGTGACTCTAGGAGCTGTTGCCAGCTCCAACCCTGAGAGCTTGGTTCGGGATCTAGTTTACCTTTCTGCCTGAAGACCTCCTCTAATTTTTTGTAAGACTCATCACGGTTTAGATCGCACTCAATTGCACGGCAGAAACAGGCAGTCGCTTCATCCAGATTGCCTTGTTGCATTAAGGTTTCCCCTAAATTGATGTAACAGTTCCAACTGCGGGGATTGAGTTCTATTGCGCGCCGATAATTGGCGACAGCTTCCTCTAATTTATTTTGTTGAACTAAAACATTTGCTAACTCGAAGTAAACTTCAAAGTTATCGGGTTGAATTTTTAGGAGACTGTAGTAAGCTTCCAGTTGGTCGGGATTGAGTTCAATGATGCGACGGTACCAAGCGATCGTTTCAGCCAAATCAGACTGAGTGCGCTGTCTAATTGCCTCTGTCAGCTTCTGGTGAATACCATGAGCTTCTGGCGCAAGTTCAAGAGCTCGACGGTAAGCTGCAATAGCTTCCTCCCACTTAGAGCATTTCAACAGAGCATCCCCTAAATAACTGTATGTTCCATCAAAAGTTGGGTTAAAATTAATCGCATAGCGGTAAGCTGCAACTACTTCCTCCCATTTTTCAAGTTGAGTGAGAGCGGTTCCCAATAGCAAGTGCAAATAAAAGTAACCTGGGTTTAATTCTATACCCCGACGGCAACTGATGGTCGCTTCTTCCCACAGTTCCTGGCAGGATAGAGCTGTTCCCAAATAATAGTAGGTCACGGCAGAATCCGGTTGTTTCTCAAGAATTAGACGATACCAAGTAGTGGCTTCGGCCCAGTTTTGTCGTTGATTGATAATTGTCCACAAATCGCTATGAACTTCAATGCTATCGGAGTTGAGTTCCAATGCGCGACGGTAACAGCTAATTGCTTCCTCAAAAATTTCCTGGTTTGCTAAAACTAATCCTAATCTATACCAACCATCATAGCTGTGGGGATTTAGCTCTATAGCATGGCGATAATTGATGATAGCTGCCGACCCTTGATTTTGTTTAACTAAAGCATTACCTAAATTTAAGTAACTTTCAAAGTTATGCGGTTGATTATTGAGGAGTTTGTAGCATACTTCTATACTGTCTGAGTTGAGTTCCATAGCTGGGCTGCCGCCAGTGAAGTCTTCAATAATTTTACTTGTTTTTTGTAAAGCCAACTCTAATTTGCAGTGAACCTCCGAGATGTCGGGCTGAATCCGAATAGCACTTTCATAACATACGATTGCTTTTTCTAACTTGCCTCGATCCAAAAAGGTATTGCCTAAGTTGAGATATTCCTGTGCTGTTACTTGTTCTGGCTCCAGAATAAAAGCCTGATACCAAGCCTCACCAGATTCCTGCCACTTACCAAGCTGCGAAAATATCCTAGCCAAGTTTCGGTAAACTCCAGCGAAATTGGGTTGAGATGCTAGCGCTTTTTGGTAAAAGCTAATAGCCTGCTGACACTCTCCTTGCAAAGCATACAAAGTGCCTATATTAGCTAAAGCTTCCGCATAATCAGGCTGAATTTTAATCGCTTTTGTGTACCAATCCCTTGCTGCCTCTACCTTGCCTTTAGCTTGCAATAGATTCCCCATCATCTTACAGGCTTCGGGAAAATCTGGCTGAATATCGAGGGCTTGCTCGCAGGCTGCAACGGCTTCATCTAGTTTTCCTTGGCTAGAGTAAAGTTTTGCCTGTTGGTGAAAATTAACCGCTGCTATCTCCGGATTCTGAGTGTTGTGCATATCTCGCGTTTCGTTACCGTTAATTGATATCAAGTTATTCAAGGGATTGCTAGGTACTTTACTCAACCGCAACGTCGGGTTTCACTAACGTTAAATTCCGCCCTCTTAACCAACATTGAGATTTTACGTTCGCACATGAATACTTAAATCATTCTCCTACAAGCGGATTCGATACCAAGCTGGGGGCTTGCCCCTAATTCATCCCACATCAGTAACCAATCGTTCGCCAGCAGTATCCGTTACTTGCGATTCCGGCAAAGCACCTTTCATTAAGCCGTCCAAGATACAGTGACAAATACATAAATGGGTAATTTCAGCAAATCCGTAGGCCCTTGTAGGAACGTAGAAATTGATGTCCCCTAATTGGCGCAAAGGATTATCAGGCTTGAAAGCTGAGAGGGTAATTACGTAACAGCCTGTTTGATTTCCTTGACGAGCACCTGCCAAGATATTAGCCGACTGTCCGGAACTGCTGATTGCAACAAGAACATCTCCAGGTTGAGCAAAAGTGGCAATTGGCTTGCTGAATACCTGTTCGTAGCCGAAGTCGTTGCTAATGCAAGTGAGGAGGGCACCGTCATTGAAAGCGATAGCCGGAAATCCCCCGTTGCGCCAGTAGTCAATAGCCTGGTGGCTGGCCACCGCTGCGCTGCCGCCGTTGCCAATAAAAATTACCTTTTTTTCTTGCTGAGTTTGCCGATACACCAAAGCAGCAGCCCGATCCACACCTTCAGCAAAGGATAGTTGGGATTGGCGATCGCTCGCCTCAAAGTTTTCGCTGAGGGCTGCTAGCTGGCGGAAATAATCAGAGGCAAATGGCACTTGCGAGCTTAATGATTGCATGGATTATAGATTCGGGAATTTAGAGGTAGGACTGGCTGATAACTTTGTTAGACTTTGCCAAGAGGCAGTTAGTTCCTCCGAGGCGATCGCTTCGACGACTTGTGGCAAAAGGCGCGGTATTTTAGGAACTAGGAGCAACTGAGTCAATTCCTCAAGTGCAAACAATCCTAGTGCTTGACCTTCAGTTAGTTTTAACTGGCTGAGGTCAACTGTCAAGGGTGCAGCAAAAATGTGATTGACGCAAGGGTCGTCTGAGTCGTCCCACCTCAGCAAGAACTTGAACTCCGGGGGTGTCCAGCCTAATTCTTCCTCTATTTCTCGCTTCAGTGCCTCGGCGGGAGTTTCTCCAGCATCTATTAACCCGCCAAACAGTCCCCAGTGGTTGGGGAAAAAGATATCAGGTTTGTGATCTCGCAGTTGCAGCAGCAGGCGAGATCCTTGATAAATAAATACTTTAACTGCTTGAGGGGGCGTTGACTCCATTGATTTAATTTTTCCCTAGGCGCTCAAACCATTCCTTTGTCGCTTCCTGAATCGAATCAGGCGTCCAAACGGGGGCTTCTCGCCACATATTAATATTTGCCAACATCTGCGATACCCCTTCTGGAAACGAAACCTGTGGCTGCCATCCCAGCAGGGTTTTTGCCTTCGTGATGTCTCCCCAAGTACAGTCAGGTTCTCCGGGGCGTTTGGGGATATGAGTGATAGGACCTTCTAACAGTTCTACAAGAGTGAGGACACTTTGAGGCTGACCGGAACAAATGTTAATAATTTCACCCGTCATATCTGATTCAGCAGCTTTTACAAAGGCTTCCACAACATCGCTGACAAAGGTAAAATCTCTGGTTTGGGCGCCATCTCCTACCACGGTGAAGGGTTGTCCGGCTAACTTTTGGGCTAAGAAAACGCCGAAAACTGCACCGTAAGCACCTGTAGTGCGGGAGCGGGGGCCGTAGACGTTAAACAGCCGTAGGGAGAGGGCAGGGAGTTTATAGACTTTCGCCCAGTGCAGCACCAATTGCTCTCCCAAATACTTGGTGAGGGCATAGGGGTGTTCGGGAGAGCAAGGATAGGTTTCCGGGGTGGGATATTGGTCGGGAATACCGTAGCAGGTGGAGGATGCCGTGTAAATGAACCTCTGGATTTGGGCGTGGCGACAGGCATCTAGGAGGGCAAAGGTACTGTGGACGTTGGCGTGGTAATAGTTGCCGGGGTTCTCGATAGAAGGGACTAGATCCGCTAATCCTGCGAGGTGAAATACCCAGTCAATGCCTTCTAGAGTAGAGGGCGTAATGGCTGCTGTGTCTTGTTCTAGGAATTTAAAGGTATTGTAGGTTTTAGCCGTTTCTAAGTTGGCGAGGCGACCTGTAATTAGGCTGTCTAAACCAGTTACGGCATGGCCCAGAGCAAGGAGGCGATCGCACAGGTGACTGCCTATGAAGCCGGCGGCACCGGTGACTAAACAGTGTTTAGGGGTAGTCAATGTTTCTCTCCAGTTAGAGTATGAACTTGGTGTCTTTCTAAATTGCTATCTACACCTACTTCAGAAATTTCAATTAAACTGATTTAGTGAAGCAAATGTAGTGCTGAGGCGTTCCCCACAATTCTCGCACCCACTTTGTCTCGTGATATGCAGAAAGCAATTCCTCTAATCGAGCGGATTTTATCGCCTTATACAAATTATTCATCTCTAAATTTAACTGTTGTAGCCTTATATCTTTACTTTCGCTAAGGTATTCGTTCAGCGAATCAGGGTATACAATTGATTCCACAGAAGAATCTATTGTATAGTCGGCCAGCTTCGCTACTAGCGCAACAACGGAATTAATAACTTCACAAGGTGCCGACTGCCATTCACAATCGGAGGGAGATAACCCAGTTAAGAAAAATGGAAAAACGCTCGCCCAATTTTTGAGAAGTTGTGAGTGACGACTTTGTGTGTCCAGAACATTCTTGTACCAATTAAAGTGATTCATCGAACCCCATTGAGGCGAAGAGGAATAAAATTCACAGCCTGCCCTTTCTAGGATTGAAAGAATTTCTGGGTAGCTCCAATGATACGCTGAACTTAAAAACGGGCATACCATTGTATCTTTCCACCAAACTTCAAAAGGTCGCGAAGCATTGAGCTGCGCGAAATCTTCTCCATAGAAACGTTTGGCAAGATTGAGGGCTTCGTCGCTGTGAACATCATTAATACCTTGTAATTGATAGGCACGCCATAGAACCATTCGCCTTACCATTTCGAGGAAAAGGCTGCATCGATCACCGAAAGCTACGACTGCAAACCCGCCTGGATTAAGAAGTTTGCTGATTTTTAGCAACAATGAGTCGCGATTGGGCAGCGTGTACAAAAAGCCTTCTGCAAGGACAATATCGTAACGTGTCTCGGACTCAAAGGAATCTATACCGGTTTGCACTAATTCCACAATCCGTTCCTGAAGACCAAAGTGCTGGAAAAGCGCTTTCAGTCGGGGGAAGACTTGATCGTTTGGCTCCACCAAGGTGAGGTTCGCACCAACAGAAGCTAGAACCAAGGCATTTTCCCCTGAATTACAGCCAAACTCAAGAACTGAACAACATTTCAACAAAGAAAGCGGAATTCCTAAATGCCTTTGGTAAAGGTTATGACGCTTAGCAAAGTGCGAATCCCAATCTGATGTCGTGCCGAGTGGGATCGGCACAGGATTAAATTTATTTTCCTGGTAGTATTGCAATAGGGATTTGACTGTCATGTTTTTCTCCTAAATGTAGGTAGGGGGTGTTTATTTCATTAGTCAGAATACGCAATGCTTTGTTGTTCCGCCTTAAACACCCCCTTTATTCTTAGTCCGGGTCAGCGGACGAAAGTTTGTGTAGTTTGACCTCTTACTCGCACGGAGATAGCATCTGAGAGTAAGAGGTCAAAAGCGATTTCAATATCCGAGTGATAAAAGGGGTAAAAAACCCGGATTGGGTATCAGAGCATCAGGGAGCAAGATTTTGAAACTAGGATATTTTAATATTATTAATATAAAGCCTATTTAATAATTAAATAGGCTTTATATTAATGCTGAGAGGCACAGACATAGTGGATAGCTTATAATCAACTGCTGACAGCGCATAGCCTTATGGCAGCCTAATTGACAGTTTGATCGGAAAAATCAATGGCATCACCCTTTAGCTCAGATGTATGACCGCCAAGCAATCCACATCTCCATGCAGACAGCCGATCAAGCCTGTTGTAGTAGGTCATTCCAGGGGCGCGACGGATCAACAGGTTGTCCACCATCTCCTCCTCGTATTGATAATTAGCCCAAACATTGCAGTTTTTGCAAAAGGGAACTTTGTCGTACTGACCTGTTTCGTGATAGTGGCGGACATTCTGAAATTTCTCGCCGTGCCACACGCCCTTTACGCCCTCTTTAAAAACGTTACCCAAGTTTGTCTCCCCAAAACCGTCGAGGCAGCACACTGAAACATTGCCATTGTGGTGAACGGCCATCGTGTGGTAAAGCGACTGACAGGGGACTCGCTTTTCGGGGATAGGTATATTATTTTGCCACCTACCTCCTTCATAGAATTCATTGACGCGGACGACATCAACGTATTGCGACCAGTATGCAACGAACTCATCTTTTTCGTGCAGGTTTTCTTTTTCAATCACAAAGGAGACTCCAATGCGGGGATAAGTTGCCTCTCCCCTAACACGGAGCATCGTAAAGACAGCGTTGTGAATTTTGTCTAATCTATCAACTCCCCGAACTTTCTCCAAAGTTTCCTTCGTTGTAGCATCAATGCTAATAAACACAGAATCGAGTTTGATATCAACGAAAAATTGGGCAATGTCTTCGGTCAATAACAGCCCATTCGTGTTCATTGCGACAGCTATTCCGCGCTCTTTCATGGCGGTCATGTGTTCGCGGAAGTTTTTGGATAACAAGGGTTCGCTCCAGAGGATAGGCTGAATTAAAGGTTTCGCCTCCATCACCTCATCTAAAATTTTGCGTGCATCCTCAACCGACATATAACCCCTAATGGCTTTGATTGCCTCGTTGTCATCAGGGCCGTGAACGATGCACTTAGGACATTTGAGGTTACAGTACCCCTCTTGCAAGTCCATTAACATCCTTGGGGGTAAGTGGGGCACGGGCAAAGCATTGCCAAGTTTTTCATCTCGATTGAGGAGATTGGCTCTATCGGCTGTTGCTGTCATGGTTTCTCCTTATTAGTTAGTAACTGGCTTAAATCCAACACTCTATAATTGCTTTTTGAAAAAGAAAGCAATTTAACTTAAACGAGCGGCCCTCCCAGAAGCACATCTCTGCACCTCAAACAAGTATCCGAACACGGAGTTAACTCACGATGAGAACTGATAACTTTGACCATATGTTCTATAAAAGGTTCCAAAGGCGTTGATAGAATTCTGCAATCTCCCACATAAGTTTCGGAAAATAGTTCTCTGCAGCAATATGGGATCAGCTTATCAAAGCCTTTAGCACATCCAGCAGCCCTCACTCGTTTGACTTCACCGTTCCTATCAGTTGCCCATCGGATAAAAGGGCGACGACCAGCGCGTTCCTCTGCAATATGAATGGCTGTGCAAGAGGAAAGACCCACACCCATTAGCAGCAATTGTCCGTCCAGGTTTGCCAATCTCTCAAGCGGCAAGTTTGTTGTTTCCCAAGAATGATTTTCAACTAATTGCTCTGCCATAGAACCCCAAGCTACCCATGAATGCCACGCATGAGCGCTGCGCCGCGACAGGGGAAGGCTGACAAACTTCCGGCTGATAATTCCCATTTTAGGTTCTATACCAGCCGATTCTACAATAAAAGGTTTTAACGGTTTTGTCCAACCTTCATAAAATGAGTAGTCGCAGCCATTTTGCTCTGGTCGGTCGTGGGGGGGAGGAGGCGCGTTGGAATCCCAGCAAAAAGCTGGTACTAAAATTGTCTCAAAGCTATTAATCATTTCTGTTACTACGGTATCTACACCGCCAATTACATTACCAAAACTTCGGAGGGATGAATGAACGACAACCCGTTTGCCTATCAGACCTAATCGTTCAAACCCTGCCCGGATGTCGGCTCCCGTTACAGATGTCATCACGCGACCTCTTTCTTCGGGTGAACGCACAAGGCAATTAGATAGTGCGCCATAGGCAAAAACCCAGTATGCACTACTTCATCGTTCATGCCAAACATAAATACATTGTGGAAGAAGCGCTGGCAAAATGCGCGCATTACCTCGCCACTTTTGCAGTTGATGTGACCCTCCTTTGAGTGTGGTGACGCATATTGTTGAGATTCTAAAGATGGTGCTCCCAATACCAGTACACCATGCTCTGATAGACTGGCAACGACATGAGCCATGAACTTTTCTTCTTGCAAAGGATCTATATGTTCTATCACATCCAGAGAAAAAACTCCGTCAAAGTTTTCCTCAAGTGGGCCCTCAATGATGTCGTGACCTCTGAATTCTATATTTTTCGCCTGAGCTGTTAATCGACTCAAACAACTTTCTATGTGCGGTTTGTAGAAATCAGTTGCGACTAGGTGACCCACCGATTGGGCTACCACCATTGAACCCAACCCTTCCTGACAACCGATTTCCAAGACTTTACCAGAGCCTTGCAGCATTTTTGCTACAAACTTATATCTAGCAAATAGAAAACCAATTCGTTTTGGGTCAGAAATTAAATGATGAGTGTTGTAGGGTCCAAGCAATAAGCCATCGCCAGACTGCTCAACCTCAAGTCCACTGTAAACTTCTTTTGCTCGTTGCGATGCACCAGTTCCAAAAAACTCATCCATATTCAATATCTCCTAATTACACTGAGTAAACTTGTTCAACTTTGATGATAGCAGCTAATATATCTTCCAGCTCTTTCATACCATAATTTTCATTTAAAAGAATGTTGAAAGAGTTTTGACGGGTAACAACCGCATTCGGACAGTCAAATCTATCTGCTAAATACGGCTGTACCCAAGGCCACTCCCTCACAACATACATATAATCTGGGTTAAGGCTCACACCTTCGCTTTCAATAGCTTGTGCAAATTCCTTTTTTGAACACGATATTTTTGTTATATCAGCAAATACAGGATAAAAAAATGGAGAATCATCACTAGATATACTTGAGGGAAAGCAAACTTTTGAGTGTTTTTTTATAGCTTCGTTCAATTTGTGCAAAAAAGTAATTCTTTTTTTGATTGTGTTATCTAATTTTTCCAAGGATTTTAATCCGATGGCGCAGGAAACTTCATCAAGATTTAAGTTTAATGCTGGAAACAAAAAGGTTGTGGGGTCTTTTTCATTAAAATCCGGCCTTTCAAAGGGCTTCCCTCTATCTGCAAAAGCTCGAACTAGATTGTAAAGCTGTTGAGAGCGAGTAAAAATCACACCCCCGCACCCGCCTGTTGCGTGAGCTTTTCGATACATGGTTGAAAAGGCGGCAATATCTCCGAAGGTGCCGACTTTTTTCCCGTTCAGCTTGGCTCCATGCGCTTGCGAGCAATCTTCAACAAGATATATCCCTTTTTCTTTTGCAATTTGAGCGATCGCATCTACCGGAGCAGCTTGACCAGCAGCGTGTACCACAACAACAGCCCTTGTTTTGTCACTGATTCGCTGTTCAAACTGTTCTGCTCCCATGTTATAAGAGTTAGGGCTGGAGTCAGCTAGTACGGGGACTAACTGATTGAGGATAATTGCGCTTATTGTGCCGGGATCTGTAATGGGCGAAACAATTACATGACTGCCAGGTGGCAACTGCAAAGCTGCGATCGCCACAAATAATGCTGCTGTTCCAGTGCTTACAGCATCAGCAAACCCATCTACTTCCAGATAGCGAACAAAGGCTTCTGTGTACAGCTTTTCGTACGTATCCTGATATCCAAAATCAATATTTCTCGCTTTGTAATGTTCGACTACCTCCTCTATTATCTGGAGAACTTCATCTCCCACAGCATTGCGGGCTGGCATAGGTTCTAAACGAATTTTTGTTCCCCCGTAAATAGCTAAAGAATCTTTTTCTAATTTTTTGTGCTGCATTTTCATGAATATTCACTTGCCTCTGCTTTTTGCTCCTTATCCTGCTAGCTAAATAACAAAAATATGCCTACGAGCTGTTTTTAAGCATTTCTTCCCACAAAAAACTATTTTTTACCTTCCCGGTCAGTAGCTTGCAAGCTATTATATCTTCTATTAATTCCGTATCATTTTCTTGGACAATAGCAAGTTCTTCCAGTGCAAAATGCAGCCCGCATCCCTTGCTTAACACCGCGCTGTATATCTTTTTCCTCTCTGTCAAATCCGGGGGAAGTAATTTTACAGAGTAAAAAATAATCCCGCTTATTTTCTCTAACTCTTCCAACAAAGCACTTAACATCATGTAGCAATTATCCATATAGTATTCAGTACCGCTTAAAAGAAATACCATTCCTTTACTTTGAGCATAATTGCGAATTACCATATTTTGCAGCCTTTGAGGAATCGTGCTCTCGCCGATTTCGCGGCTGGAAATATATCCCCTCCAACCTTTTGTTGATTTCATCAGCACTCCGGTTTAATATAATTGTACCCAATTCTGGTAGCAGGACGCATTGTAATCGGCAAAAAAGATTCTCCTAATTCCTTAGTTCCATAAGGAGAAAGCAAGCTTTTAAACCGCACATTCATTGTCCATCTAGTTTCTGCTTCTTTATTAATGCGGTTTCCGTGCAGCAGCGAGTGAGAAAAAATCACTCCCTGTCCGTATTTAACATCTAACCAAACCAGTTGTTCTTGAATTTTTAGGTAAAAATCTTCAGCCGTCAAATGGGAGTATTGTTTGAAGTTCCTAAACACTGCCTCAGATTCATGCCTAGGTAAGATAAACATCGACTTCGTTCTGTAACAATTTACAAAAGGCAGCCAAAAAACTATTTCATAAGGCGAATTTCCCGACCACACATCAGAATGAAGCGGCAGCAGGGAACTGTCATCTTTGGGAAACTGAATGCTCAAATTGCAGTTCCTCTGCATTGCTAATTCATTGCCAACCAACCAATCAATGTACTTTTTTCCGAGAGCGTATATTGAGGGTCTTAAACTTTTGTCATGATTCATCCGAGCGATCAACTTCACTCGAAAATCATTTAATTCTTTTATGGGAATAATTTCATGGGTTTTATCAAAAAAATCATCCTCATCAAGCTGAGTTCGATCGCCAAGTAATTCAACTGCTGACTGATAGATATTTTTCCTAATCGCATTCAAGAGAGAACTGTCTTCCAAGTCAAATATAATATAGCCGTCCCTTAAAAAATGGTCTACCGCCTCATTTTCGGCTAAATTAAAAAATGAATTTACCAGACGGCGACTGTCAGCTTGTCGGGATTCACTCGAAGAAGATACAACCATAATCCCCCGTATAGCCACTTTGCTTGAAAAACCACTCCCACTCTTGGGGAGTATAAAACGATTGGCAGGTTAGCTGCCAGTAGAGCAGGTTTACTTTTTCTTGCTCGTTTCTGTAGGACTCCACAACAATGTACTTATTTTGCTTTCCTACCCGCTCAATTTCTTGCAAAGCTTGCTGCAGTTCGTAGTTGTACAAATTGTGGAGCGTCAAAATCGAAACTACAAAATCAAAAGTATTGTCATGGTAAGGCAATGCAGTAGCATTACCCGCCTGCAAAAACGGCTTTACTTCCTCCTTAGCATTTTTAATTGCGTACTCGGAAATATCAAGACCGACAATTTCTACTCCAGGGACAGCTTGAGTTAACTCGTAAAGCAAATACCCCTTGCCGCATCCCACATCAAGAATTTTGTCCCCTGATTTGAGACCGTAATACTGAGCCATTTTCTCAGCAATTGGACGCCAGCGGCCGTCATAGCGATAGCCGCCGTAACCGTACTTGCGATCGCCGTCCCAGTAATCTTTCCCGTAATGCTTAGCAATTGTGGCGCACTCAGCCTTGTCGTACTCGACGACACGTTCGACATAATTGCGCTTGGTACTCGTATGCACCTTTGTAATGAAATCGACGTAGGCCAAACTCCTGTCCCCCACTACACAGTTAATGCCACCGCTCAACAGCAATTTACCACAGATAAAGCGAGACTACAAGCACCTTATGCACCAACCGCTTGTAGCGGTTCGCGCCGCCGTTCAGCAAGAGTTGCGACTGTGGCAGCCAACTTTTCAGCGGTAATGCCGTACAGCGCCATCAGACTCTCTTGAGAACCGTATTGTTCCGGGAATACATCCGGAATGCCAATGCGCTTGAACCGCTTGGCAGGGTTAAAGTTAGCCTCTGCAACTAATTCAGCCACAGCACTGCCTAGTCCCCCCATCAAAGTGTGTTCTTCAATAGTGACAATTACAGGCACGTCAGCAGCATATTTGAAAATAGCATCCGAGTCCAGCGGCTTGACAGTATGAACGTGAAGTACGGCTGCTTCTAACCCCTGTTGGCTGAGATTGGCTGCCGCATCTAAAGCCGCCTTTAAAGTAACGCCAGTGGTAATAATCAGCGCGTCAGTTCCTTCGCGCATGGGAATTGCCTTGCCAATTTGAAAGGGGATCTCATCTGTCGTTAAAATCGGCTCATTTCCCTTGCCTAAACGGATGTAAATCGGCCCCCGATAATCGACTGTCTCCGGCATCAGCCGCCCCATTTCAGCTTCGTCAGCCGGTGCGACAATTGTCATCCGGGGAATTGTCCGCAAAATTCCAATGTCGTCAATTGCCAGGTGAGTTGGGCCCAGCGGCGCGTACACTACGCCGCCGCCGTTGGCGATTAAGCGGACGTTAACGTTGTGCAGGCACAAGTCTAAAACAATCTGTTCAAAACAGCGGCGGGAGAGAAAGGTGGCGATCGTATTTACATACACAATCTTGCCTTCTAGAGCCAAGCCAGCCGCCATGCCGACAATATTGGCTTCGTTAACGCCTTCCATTAAAAATCTCTCCGGCATCTCCTCTTTAAATTTTTGGAGAGTACCGAAACCGAGGTCTGAGCCAATGAAGAAAATCCGGCTGTCTTTCTTGGCCAATTCATACACTGTGTCCAGGCAAAGTTGACGCATTTAGTTTTCCTCCAAAGCTGCCAGCATCGATTGAATCTCGCTGTCGGATACTTTATTTTTGTGGTGCCATTTCAAATTGTTTTCAGCAAATGGAATGCCTTTGCCTTTCACTGTATGGCAGATAATTGCAGTTGGTTTATTGGGTGCGATCGGCAAATTCAACAAAACAGAACGCAGTTCTTCGACGCTGTGACCGTCTACTTCTGTCGCCGCGAAACCGAAAGCTCTCCACTTGTCCGCTAGCGGTTCTAAATCTTGAACTTCATAGGTTGTGCCGTAGGATTGGTGCTTGTTGTAGTCTACAAGCACGGTTAAATTTGTTAGTTTGTGTTTGCCGGCACACATAGCTGCTTCCCAGACGGAGCCTTCATTTGACTCGCCATCTCCCAAAATCACAAAAGTGCGGTGATTGGCTTTCTCGTACCTGGCATTGAGAGCAAACCCAATCCCTATGGACAAACCGTGACCCAAACTTCCTGTAGATGCTTCGATGCCGGGAACTTTGCTGTATTCCGGGTGTCCTCCCAAAATGCCGTCGCTTTGGCAAAATTTCCAGAGTTCGGATTCGGGAAAGAAACCTTTTTCGGCAAGAATTGCGTAGAGAGCGAGACAGCCGTGTCCTTTGCTGAGGATGCAGCGATCACGCTCCGACCACTTCGGGTTCTTAGAATCATACCGCAGTACGTCGTCGTAAAGCACCCGCAATATTTCTATTAGCGAGAATGTAGAACCTACATGACCTCTGCGGCTCGCTTCCAGTATTTTAACAATGGTTTTGCGAATTTCTCTAGAGCGGCTGTCCAGTCCAGATGAATTAGTTTTTAGGTGTTCGGCCACCGTAGGGGAACTGCTCATAATTTGCCAGAATTTTTTGTAACATTCGTTTGGCTTTTGCCAACTGTTCTATCTGCAATTTGCTGCGGTCTAAGTCGATCGCTTGAGCGAACCCGCGCCGCAGCAAGTCTTGAGGCACAAACTCATTTAAGAGTATCAGACACCACTTCAATCCGAATAGGGGATAGACTATTTCGACTCGCTCGGCCAGATGTTTGCTGTCTTTAAAACCGCCCAGCATCTGGTCGAGAAACCGCTGTTTTAGGCTCTCCCCCAACTCCACCGCTGGATGGAGCAGGAAATCTGCGATCGCTTTAGCCTGGTCGTCCCAGCCAAAATATTCAAAATCCACAAATATTATTTCGCCATTATCCCGCCTTATGGCATTGTGAAAACCAAAATCTGAGGGACTCAGCGTTTTTTCTTCCTCCTCTATCTCTGCGTCCCAAGACATTTGCGACTGACTGAGCCTTTCCTGACACCATGTTGCTATTTTACTCCAAGCCGGCAGGAAGTCATCGGTCAAAAAATTTTCCAGTTCAATGTACGGTGTCTCGCTCTTAGGAAGTGACGACAACCTCTTATATCGCTGTTCAATATTGTCAACAACGCCTCGAACTGAAAAAAATGCCTCCGATGCCTGTGGCAAAAGATGACTATTTTCTCTGCTTTTAAGTTCCGCCAATTGTACCAAGAAGTTGGCAGCAACATCTATTTCATTATTTGTCACCTCTTGCGGTATAATTTTTTCGCCCGCGATGTATTCGTAGACGGCGCACCCCAAGTTGCGGTCAGCGGCAATCGGTTGCGGAATGCTTTTCACGCCGTTTTCCCAGAGGAATTGCAAGCTAGAGAATTCAGTTTGTAGGCGGTTTCTTTTGTCTGAATTGTGGCGGAAATATACTTTAGCAGCGTAGTAACTATAATTTTCGCAAGATAGTTTGTAAACGCGGCTGTTGCGTCCCCCACCTATTTTTTCAATATCAGTAATTTCTAGTCCTAGCAGTGCCGAGCAAGCTGATTGGACTTTCGCAGTTATGTTTTCAGGTTGTTGAGAAAAAATATTCATTAATTTCTTGCCATTTTATAACTGCTTTTACTGTTGGGATCTCGGCAGGTTGGTAATTCGGCGCGTACAGAATCTTGTTAACGCTGTTCGGAAAGGATTCCTCCAGAAATGTTTCTTCTAAATCGTCTATGAAATCCGTACAGTTTAGCTGTTTTATTCGCTCTATTTTTGAGGCTCTTGTAGATTCAAAATAAACTTGTTCTTGAGTTAATCCCAACCCGCTGCCTGCAAAAAAACTGTGGCTATTCATCCAAGCTAGCGCGGCTTCTCTCAGATTTGTTTGGGTTTCGTCGTAATTAGCGTACTCGGTTTTGTGACTGACAATATAAACTCGCATTCGGTGTTGCTGACACAACTTAAAAAACGTCAGCACTCCTTCTATTAACTTGGCTTCTTGCATCTGGCGACCGTAGACAATTGCTTGCAATTTTTGCCATTCTCTGTCCCCCTTGGGCAACAGGCGAATGCAGTCGCGGATTTGCTTTTTACTTTTGCTAACTTCGGGAGAAATCCAACCTTTTTCAACTGCTAACCTGTGCATGAGGTCGTCGTAGCTGACAATTGTATTGTCAAAATCAACACCGATAATGCGATTGATGTCAGTCATCCTGCTATGGCACTCCTATTTCATTTGCGAACTAGATTTATTTTTGAATTAACCGCGAAGGCCGGAAGGGTGCTTTCGCAAGAGAAGAGGAGAGATAGGTTCACAAATCCTGCAAGGGGCGCTATAGTTATTTGAGATTAAGAGCCTGCATGATCTTAATGTTGTAATAGCGGATATCTGTCATCGGGTTAGGCACTAAATCGGCTTTAAATGCTTTCACCAAATCTTTTACCGCTTGTTCTATCGTGTGCTGAGGTACAAACCCCAACTCCCGCTTAATTTTATCAGAGGAGATGTGATAGGATCGGTGGTCGTCGGTGGGGGTGGCAACAATTTCTACTTGTTCGCCAACAACGTTCCGCACCATCTGGGCAATTTGCAGGACGGTGTGGTTTTCGTAGCCTGCATTGAAAATTTTGCCGTCGATCGCTTCGTCGGGCAACTGCAAAGATTTAACGTAGAGGTCGGTCATGTCTTCTATGTGAATGTTGGGACGTTTTTGTTCGCCTCCAAAAACGGTGATTTTGCCGTTATTAATAGCATGGTTGGTAAGAATATTTACTGTTAAATCCAGTCGCAAGCGGGGCGAGTAACCGCAGACTGTAGCCGGTCGCAACACTAATGTTACAAACCCTGGTTCCCGCTTTGCTAACAGCACTTCTTCGCAGAGTGCTTTGTATTTGGAGTAGTCGGTTAAGGGTTGCAGCGGCAATTCTTCGGTGACGTTTTCGGTTTCTTTGATGCCGTACACGCTGGAAGAAGAGGCGTAAATGAACCGCTTGACTCCGCTGTTTTTTGCGACTTCTACTAAGTCTAGAAATGCGTCGTAGTTAATTGATTTGCCTAGATCGGGGTCGAGTTCAAAACTGGGGTCGTTGGAAATGCAAGCTAGATGGATAACGGCGTTGCATCCCGGCATTATTTTTTCCAAGAGGGCGCGATCGCGAATATCTCCTTTAATTTGTTCTAAACCCGGATCGTCTTTGACTGCTGCTAAAACGTCGTCTCCGTAAATGTACCAATCCAGTACCTTGACTCGGTATCCCGCTTGCAGGAGTTTAGGAACTAAAACAGCTCCTACATAGCCAGCTCCACCTGTAACAAGAATTTGCTGCAATGTATTCAAAGTTGACACTCCTCGATCTTTTAATTGTATATTAACAGCCTAGGGTAAAATTCGACTTGGGTCAATAATAATATTTTTTCCTGCTTTCTATCAAAGCTGTCTGGATCTCAAACTCAGTTACACTCCAATACAGACTCTCTAATTGCTGTTTGTGCCAAGCTTTTTCAAGTTGGAATCTGTGGCAAAAAACTTATTCAAAACTTATTCAAAACGATCGCTCAGTCATGTTTACTCTATACAAATAGAAGCTTGGGAGTCTTTGCAGGCTGGTAAATTGGGCTTTTCCTGCACGATTGCGCCAATCTCCGACAAAGACGAAATGACAGTAACTAGGGAAGCGTAAGGACGTTTGGACAGTTCTTCGAGTTCCTGTAAGCCGCTGCCTGTTTTCACCAAAAAAGCTTTCATGCCCAGTTGCAGTCCCGGTTCTAAATCCCGGAGGCGATCGCCAATTACCCAGCACTGATTCGGGTTTAAGCCGTGGTCTTGAATGGCTTGGAGAAACATTCCCGGCTGCGGTTTGCGACAGTCGCAAGCGCAACTGTACCGGGAAACTTCACCTTGCGGGTGGTGGGGACAGTAATAAAAACCAGCGATCGAGACCGACACCTGTTCTGCATCCCACAGCAGTTTAGCATGGACGGCTTCGACTGCGGCCGCGTCAAAATAGCCCCTGGCAACTCCTGATTGGTTAGTCGCAACTATGATTTTGACGCCGAGCTCCTTCCACTGCTTGAGAGTGTCCAGAACCCCTGGAATCCACTGTATTTGATCGGGGTGACTGAGAAAGTGGCAATCCTCGATCAAGGTGCCGTCGCGATCGCACAGAATAGCTTGCAGCTTCATTTTTTTGCTCTTTATC
This sequence comes from Microcoleus sp. S13_C3, assembly GCF_036700905.1. Lineage (NCBI taxonomy): Bacteria > Bacillati > Cyanobacteriota > Cyanophyceae > Oscillatoriales > Microcoleaceae > Microcoleus > Microcoleus sp. S13_C3. Next base: position 64,545 of record NZ_JAUBPT010000005.1, read on the forward strand.
CCGTTATCCGGCCGCCAACTAAAACTTTAAGACCGTGGTGGCAAATTTCAGCAGTCGGGCCTTGTCCACCGGTTCGGCATTGCCGAGAGTATTGGCTGCGATCGCGCCTGCTAGATTCCCCAGCAGCGACCCAATAGCAACAGGCAACTCCAACTTGGCACTCAGACTTGCCAGAGCAAAAAACGCATCGCCCGCACCAATTGTATCCTTCACGTCTAGGGTTAGGGCTGGAGTCAACTCTTCTTCGCCCTTGACGTTCATTCCCAAAGAACCAGAAGAACCTAAAGTCAGCCAACCTTGCTGCGCCCCTAAATGCTGGTGCAAGCGTTTGAGGAGATGCGTGTGGTCTCCGTATCGGCTGGAAAATGCGAGGCGGATTTCCTGTTCGTCCAAGCAGAACGTATCCGCGCGCTTATACTTGGTAATTAAGTTATAGCCATGATTAGCACTGTTAGTTTGGCAATTGACAGCCAAAAACGGAGCCTTGCTTTGGACAAGTTCAATCAGTGTTGAATCGAGCAATCCGTGTCCGTAGTCCGCTACTACCACCAGGTCATAATCGCGAATAGTTTTTTCCAAACGCTCTAGCAGTTTTTGGCGATGGATTGGTGCTGGACCTTGTTCTTCTAAATAGTTGATCGAGAAGAGTTTATTGTATTGTTCTCTCATGCCTTGTCGAGCAATAAAACGATGCTTGACGACTGTCGGAGCATCGTTTTCATACTGTAAATCCAGCCTAATACCGCCATTGATGTTGTTCAAAATCAGGCTGTGTATGTCAGGCTCTTTTCCAGCAACGCCCACGACAGTCACAGAGTCTACAAAAGTAGCCATGTGGCGGGCGATAGCCAGAGAACCACCTAAATGCTGCTCTTTTTTCAGAAAGCGGGTCGAAATGACCGTCCCTTTCGAGGTCAATCCTTGGACAGTACAGTGGGTAAATTCATCAATAATGACATCCCCTATCACTAATACTTTTAGCTTCTGCATAGCATCAACACCCTCTCTGACTTGCTCGAAAGGGTATTGCTGGCTGAACTGACTGGTATAGTTCTTTACCTGCGGTGGCAACACGTCCAGGTAATTATTAATCAATCGGGTTGAGCTGAACACGATCTCTCCCGTATAGCGGATGTCGCCACCGTAGCTCCTAACCCGTTCGGCTTCTCGATCGATGTTTTGGGTGACATCTTGACTGTGGTCGGCATACTCGTGTCCTTTGCAGTAAAAATCAGGCTGCACTCGATCAAGCACTTCTAATGCCGTGGCTACGGGAGACAACAAAACGTAGTCTACACAAGCTAGAGAAGCTATAGAATACAAACGCAGGTCGTCAGAAAAAATTGGTCTTCCAGGGCCCCGATTGACATAAGGTGCTGCTGTGATTGAAACTACCAGCACATCTCCAAGCGCTTTCGATTCCTGTAAGTGGGCGAGGTGTCCTGGGTGAAGAAGGTCGAACACCCCGTGGCAGAGGACTATCTTGCGGCCTTGCTCTCGCACATTGGCAAGCGCCTCTCTACAGGTTTCAAAATCAAGATATTTTTCCGTATTTTTGGTCAACATTTTTCATACTGTTCCATAATCACATCGTGAGATTTCCAAGACCTCATCCTGACAGGATAAAACCTAACAGGCTCAATAAATTCGCTTTCATATACGGGAGCGAGCGCCTAACCAAATTTAGGTGTCTCAGCGGGAATCCCGTCCTTCATCTTTCGATAATCCCGATCGCAACTAATCACCCCTCGGTTAGTATAAGCGATCCACTGACCCCGATATTTTTTCAACTCTCGGCGATTAGCCTTATACCACTCCTTAGCTGTCGCATATTCTGCTGCCATATTTTCACCCCATACTTTTCCCTCAAACCATCCTCGCCTCCACCATCATCCGCACCACATCCGGCATCTTATACTTCGGCTCCCATCCCAACTTTTGCTTCGCCTTAGCCGGATTTCCCCTCCCCACAGCAATATCCGTCAGCCTGTAAAGACTTGCATCGGTTACTAAATGTTCCTGCCAATCCAAACCCGCAGCAACAAACGCTGTCTGCACAAACTCATCCAAAGGATAACTTACACCCGTGGCAATTACATAATCGTCCGGTTCTTCCTGCTGCAACATCAAATACATCGCCTCCACATATTCCGGGGCCCAACCCCAGTCCCGCTGCACTGAAATATTTCCCAAATGCAGTTTTTCGGAACTACCTGCAGCAATTCGGCAGACAACAGATACAATTTTTTGGGTGACGAACCTCTCCGGCCGCAGCGGCGACTCGTGATTGAACAGAATACCAGAACACGCAAACAAATTGTACGCTTCTCGATAATTCGCTACTTCCCAAAATGCCGTTGCTTTCGCCACCGCGTAAGGACTTCTGGGGCGAAAAGGCGTATTTTCATCGGCTGGATTGCCTCGGGTATCCCCAAAACATTCGCTGGAACTGGCGTTGTAAAGTTTGATGTTTCCGCCTGTAAAGCGAATTGCTTCTAAGAGATTCAATGTGCCTGTGGCAATGCTTTCGAGGGTTTCTACGGGCTGTTCAAAAGACAGACCGACGGAACTTTGACCTGCTAGATTGTACACTTCGTCGGGTTCAATTTTGGCTAGAACCTGTAAGACGCTGCGAAAATCGTTGAGAGACATAGATTCTAGTTTTACTCTGTCTCGGATGCCCAAACGGGCCAGGTTTCCGAAACTAGAAATTTGGGCGTCCCTGGATGTGCCGCAAACTTCATAACCTCGATCGAGCAACAGTTTAGCTAAATAAGCTCCGTCCTGACCTGATATACCACAAATTAGCGCTTTTTTCATATCAGATTTTGTTGGCAAAACTACACCGTAGCTGTTGCTATTTTTCCAGGTTTTTAACTTTTATAGTCGGAATTTTTATTTTTTTAATGTTGGGGATTTTCCGAGAACTTAACCAAAGCAATTTTAAGCGCTTACTAGAAACAAACAACAAATTTATCATCAAGCAGAGCCAAAAGCCCGATCGAAGTATGATTGCAAAAAGTTCGATGATCGATAGCTGGGAGTAACAGTATACGGATATCGTAGGGAGACGGCACTACCCCTTGGTGTCAACTTAACGTCAAACCCTGTCACAGACTGCTGTTTGACTATTAACCCTAGATCCCCCCTAGCCCCCCTTAATAAGGGGGGGACAAGAGTCTTATCAAAGTCAACCCCTACTCCCCTTCTTAAGGGGGATTTAGGGGGATCTAGACTTGGCTATGAACAAGAGATACCAAGGCTTTCCGGCTTAAGTTGACACCTATGGGCACGGAGCCATGTCCCTACGATATTTCATTTTGTACTCGCCAACTATCAACGACCAAAAGTCTTTACCGATCGAAAACAGAAATAACCAGCCAGCTAGAAATCGACTCAAAAGTAAAAAATATCAGCATTTTTTAGCTTCTGCCGAATGACTAAAGCCTTCTGCCTTCGGGTACTAGGCTTCCCACCTTTGGGCGACCAATTCAGCCAAGTCAACCACCCGCTGACTGTAGCCCCACTCATTGTCGTACCAAGCCAAAACCTTTACCATGTCGCCATCCATCACCAGCGTTAAGCTGGAATCCAGAATCGAAGAAGCATCACTTCCGCGATAGTCGCATGAAACTAAAGGCAAATCGTTGTACTCCAAAATCCCTTTCATGGAGCCAGAGGCAGCTTCTTTGAACACTTGATTTACTTGCTCGGTAAAAGTCTTTTTCTCTACCTGAGCCACAAAATCAACTACGGACACATTGGGAGTCGGGACGCGCATGGCAATACCATTTAACTTGCCCTTCAATTCTGGAATCACCAAAGCTACAGCTTGGGCTGCTCCGGTAGAAGTCGGCACAATATTCATTGCTGCCGCCCGGGCCCGCCGCAAGTCGCGGTGGCTGGCATCCAGCAAGCGCTGGTCGCCAGTATAGCTGTGGGTAGTGGTCATCATGCCTTTGACGATGCCAAAATTTTCGTGCAGCACTTTCAGTACAGGAGCTAGACAGTTGGTAGTACAGCTAGCATTGCTGATGACAGTGTAGTCACTGTGCTTGTAGTTGTGGTGGTTGACTCCCATCACATAAGTGCCAACTTCAGAACCCTTGCCGGGAGCGGTAATTAGCACTTTTTTAGCGCCGGCAGTGATATGCTTCGATGCACCAGCTTGGTCAACGAAGACGCCGGTCGCTTCAATAATCAGATCAATACCCCAATCTTTCCAAGGCAAGTTTAGCGGGTTGCGATCGCTCACGCATTTAACTGTCTTCCCATTTAGGGTAATGGAATTTTCATCCGCACTGATGTCCACATTCTTCAACGTTCCCATCATGGAATCGTATCTCAGCAAGTGAGCATTACTTCTGGGATCGGAAGTGTCATTAATAGCTACCAACTCTAGCTGGCTGTTTTCTCTGCCCAGCCAGCAGCGTGCAAAACTGCGCCCGATACGTCCAAAACCATTGATCGCGACTCTAATCACCTTTTACCTCCTAACGATTGCAGCCCCTAGCTCAGGCTTAAATTTTGGAAAAATTTAAGAATTGACTTATCAGAGAAGATCATATCGCAAAGCTCGATCCTTTATAACTTTTTGTGTCGATCAAAAAAGCTTGAACTTTTTTAGAAGGCTGAAATTGCAAGGCAGAAGGCATTAGGCTTTCTGCCGCTGGTTACTGGTAAAGCTGATGGGCTGCAATATAAGTCCCGACAACTTCCGGGACTAAGTAGCGGAGGTCGATCCTTTGGGCGCAACAGCGGCGGATGTGGCTCGACGAAATCTCGATCGCACGCATGGACAGCACTTCCCAGCGAATTTCCACGTCCAAAAGAGCCATTTGTTCGGCAACTCGCCGGCCCACAGCATTTGCCTGAACCTGCATCCTGTCCCCCCCGAAATCGAGGGGTTTTCCACCCGGACAATCTCCCCACTCGGACAGTCCCCCAATCTCCCCGCTTTCTGCTATCTCTCGATCTCCGTGACTCGGACGTGGGGCCACCAACCAGTCGCACAACCCGGCAATTTCGGCGCACCGGTGCCATTTGGGAAGAGTAAGGAGTGCGTCACTACCAATAATCCAGTACCAGCGATGATCGCCGGGATACAATTTTTGCAAATACAGCAGGGTGTCGATCGCAAAATAACTGCCTCTGGGATTTGCCGACCGCGGCGAAATTACGAAGTCTGGGCGATCGGCGATCGCCAGAGCCAGCATTTCCCGCCGCCGCTCAAAACTTGCCAAATCCGGGCGCTCTTTGTGAGGAGGAGAGCGATCCGGTACCCAAATGACTCGATCGAGAGCAAATTGACTCGCAGCCGTCTCGGCTACCAACACGTGACCCCAGTGAACCGGGTCAAAAGTCCCCCCCAAAATCGCTATTTTCCCCATATTTCCCCAAAATCAGGATTAGTAGAGACATCGCGCCAATTTTATGTTTATACACTTTTAACCGTAAACTCTATCGCTTTTCGACTTATTCGACTAACTGCATAACTTGGTATATATACAATTAAGTGAGAATACATATTATCTATAGTTGAGTTGCGATCGTGTCAATCTCTGACTTTCAAGAAAAAATAACCGTAGGAGTAGATAAATGACTACAAAATGAGCGAAATTTTGTTGTTCGTGGTAGTGTTTGTAAATCCTTATGGGTTTTACCCTCAATCTTGGTAGAAAGGTTGTGGGGCTTTTGCTGCCGTATCCCAGCACAGCAGGCGGATAGAAATAGAAAGAATGCAGGAGTATGCAACCACCCAAAATTAGTCTATTGGCACAGGCCCCAGACCCCGTTTTCTCTTACCTGCAATTTTCGAGCTGTGACTGTTCCGGAAAACTACTCGGTACTAAGTCATATAGGATACAAGACAAACATCTCTACAAGTCCCTCAAATCTAGGGACGCGCAGAGAATTTTGTACAAAATCTCTAGCGAACTGTATCCTGAAAAAACAATTCTTGATATGATATCGCGTGTTATTGGCGTGGTGTGGTGTGTGAGGAGCAAAGATGCCGAGTTCTGTTGATTTTAGCGGTAGACCATTTCATTTCATCGGCATTGGTGGGATTGGGATGTCAGCCCTTGCCTACATTCTAGCTAAACGCAAGTTGCCTGTGTACGGCTCCGACATTAAATCGAGTCACATAACCGAGCGCTTGCAAGGAATGGGAGCTCATATTTTTTGGAGTCAAGACGCCAGCAATTTTGAACTATTTCAAACGGCCCTTAACGGTAGCAGTCCCGACTGCGGGCAACAGGAAAGGGCAGTATCCTCGATAGTCGGGGGTACGGTAGGGACTTCTGTCGCGACAGCCAAAGCTGTCCAATTGAACGGCAACGGTTCAAGCGCCCAAGCAATTGCGGGATTGCCTCAAGTAGTATGTTCGACGGCTATTCACCCAGCCAATGCCGAATATCGAGCTGCTTTAGATTTGGGCTGTCCGATTTTTCATCGATCGGATGTGTTGGCAGCGTTAATTCAAGATTACCAAAGCATAGCCGTAGCCGGGACTCATGGCAAAACTACTACTAGCAGCTTAATCGGGTTCATGCTGATGGCTGCGGGTCTAGACCCGACCATCGTAGTAGGAGGCGAGGTAAATGCTTGGGAAGGCAATGCCCGTTTGGGGGAAGGCCCCTACTTAGTGGCCGAGGCTGATGAATCCGACGGTTCTCTCGTTAAGCTAGTAGCCAAAATTGGCATAGTAACGAACGTGGAACTGGATCATCCAGACCATTACGATACCCTTGACCAGGTAATAGACACATTTAAGGTGTTTGCCCAAAACTGTCAAACCTTGGTGGGCTGCATTGACGACCAAATCGTCAAAGACTGCCTTCAGCCTGATGTCAGTTATAGCTTGCAGCCCGACAGCGGTGCTGACTACACGGCTTCGGGCGTTGAGTACGGGGCAGAAAGCACCAAGGCTCGGATTTGGGAGCGAGGAGTTTTCCTGGGGGAAATGGAGTTGAAGTTGCTCGGCACACACAATCTCAGCAATGCACTAGCTGCGGTAGCAGTAGGCCGATTGTTGGGGTTAGAGTTTTCGGCGATTTCCAAAGCGATTGCTGGTTTTGAAGGAGCTCGCCGCCGTTTTGAGGTGCGGGGCTTTCACAATGACATCCTGTTTGTGGACGACTACGCCCACCATCCTAGCGAAATTCGTGTCACCTTGGCGGCGGCTCGCTTGCGTATCGAAGGTAGCGAAAAAAATTCCAAATCCCGAAGAGTGGTTGCAATTTTTCAACCCCACCGTTACAGCCGAACTCTGACATTTTTGCCAGAATTTGCTCAATCTTTTGGGGACGCTGATTTGGTTGTGGCTTGCGATATTTATAGTGCTGGGGAACCGAATTTAGGAGAGATTAGCGGGCAGCAGGTTGCTGATTTGATTGCTAAAGAAGGCCGAGAGGTTGAGTTTGCGCCTTCCCTGGAGTCAGTCACTAAGTTTTTAACCAAAAATCTGCAACCGGGGGATTTGGCTCTGTTTTTGGGCGCTGGTAATCTGAATCAGATTATTCCAGAGGTTATGGCTTTTTATCAACAAGCCGATCGCCCCGATTAGCTCGCGAACTGAGTAGAGTCGATCGACATTATGGCGTTGCACGTTGGGCCGAAACTTCTGTCGGACGGCTCGCTCAAAGGGGCGACATAAGTTAGCTAAATGGATTTTAAACCACGTCTTCGAGCGAAGGTATTTTTAAGGATTTTCAAGATGGTGACTATCTCGAATGACTCCTCTGTTAAGGACAATCGGCGAGTGTATTCTCCTATTTCTTTGCGGGGAACTGATTGCAAGATTAACTCCCAAGTTTCGCTGGCGGGCCTGACTTCCTTCCGAGTCGGTGGCCCTGCCGAGTGGTATGTTGCTCCCCGCAGTATGGAGGCTTTGCAAGCGAGTTTTGCTTGGGCTGATTCTGAAGGGGTGCCTGTGACTCTGCTAGGTGCGGGTTCTAATTTGTTGGTGAGCGATCGGGGTTTGTCCGGTTTGGTCGTCGGCACTCGCTACCTCAAACAGGTGAATTTTAACCCAGAAACAGGTCAAGTTACAGCGGGGGCGGGGGAGTCAATTCCCCGCCTTGCTTGGTTGGCGGCTAAACGGGGCTGGAAAGGTCTAGAATGGGCAGTCGGCATACCGGGCACCGTGGGAGGCGCTGTGGTTATGAATGCAGGCGCTCATAGAGGCTGTACTGCTGATATTCTGGTCAACGCTCGCGTCCTATCCCCTGGTGGCAAGGTGGAAATTCTGACTCCCCAAGAGTTGGAGTACCGCTACCGGACTTCGGTGCTGCAAGGGGGCGATCGGCTAGTAACAGAAGCGACTTTTCAGTTACAGCCGGGATTTGACCGATCGCAAGTAATGGCAGAAACTAATGACCATTTCAGCCAGCGGCGGACAACTCAACCTTACCACTTACCGAGCTGTGGCTCAGTCTTCCGTAACCCCGGCCCCAAGACGGCTGGTTGGTTCATCGAACAAGCGGGACTGAAGGGATATCAGATCGGCGGCGCACAAGTAGCGCAGCGCCATGCTAATTTTATTCTTAACTGCGGGTCGGCAACGGCCAATGATATTTTTCAAGTGATCCGCCACGTTCAACAGCAAGTCGAGCAGCGGTGGTCGCTGTTGTTGGAGCCAGAAGTTAGAATACTGGGAGAGTTTCCCTTCTAAGGCATCATTGAAGTAATACGGAAACGGCAGACTGCCAGCCCACACACCATCAAAAAGTAGTTGTCAAGAACCTCAGCCCTGACGGCATGAGGCTTGAAAGAGAAATCTAACAAGCCATCTTGACCCGCCTTGCGTCTTAACTGACTACGTTTTTTGAGTCACGACACCGGGCGAATGCGAAGCTAGTTCCCTGCTCTGTCGCTAGTAGTTAAACAGTTCTAAGGTCACTGGAACAGTGCTGCTAGCCTAACAAGCTCAGAAAACATTGGCAAAGCTAACTTTACCCCAGAAATGGGAGATTGAGGACAACCATATCCTCACGGGGGGGGCAACCATACCCCCCTACCCCGCAAGGGTATTAAAATTAAATGTAAAGCCGTCCTGTAAGGACGGGGTTTCAGACCCGAGGAATTTTGATGACAAAATCAGGACAGGGATTTGGCTTCGGCCTGGGCAAAATGAAAGAACTGACTGAAGCTTTCAAAAAAGCTCAGCAGGTTCAAGAAGGAGCTAAAAAGCTCCAAGAAGAGTTGGATGTCATGGAAATTGAGGGAACTGCCGGCGGTGGCTTGGTCAAGGTTTTTCTCAGCGGCAACCAAGAACCCCGCCGCGTGGAAATCTCACCGGATGCCCTCGGTGAAGGTGCTGATGTGGTTTCTGAACTCGTCACGGTGGCGATGCAGGATGCTTACGCTAAGTCTACGATGACGATGCGGGAGAAAATGGAAGAACTCACCGGTGGACTAAATCTCCCCGGTTTCGGTTAGTCATTAGTCATCAGTCATTAGTCATCAGTCATTAGTCATTAGTCAATGGTGATGGATGTTTAATAACGGCTTGATAGCTAATGACTGGTTGATTGGTATGAAGCAGGAAACCTTGGTAATTGGAATGAAAAATATTCTTTCCTCTTCCTTCCAATTACCAATTACCAATTACCAATTACCAATTACTCAATACCAATTACTAATTTAATGTCTTATAAATTATTGTTTGTCTGTCTCGGCAACATCTGCCGATCGCCCTCAGCCGAAAATATTATGAATCACTTAATTGAACAAGCTGGTTTGAGCGATCGCATCACCTGCGATTCGGCTGGAACTGCTAGCTATCACATTGGCAGTCCCCCTGACAGGCGGATGGCATTGGCGGCGAGGAAGCGAGACATTGAATTGCTAGGCGAAGCCCGCCAATTTGCCAGGAAAGATTTTGAAAATTTTGATTTGATTCTGGCGATGGATCGGGACAATTATCGCAATATTATTGCCCTGGACCCGGCTGGAAAGTATAAAGATAAAGTGCGGCTGATGTGCGATTTTTGCCAGAAATACGACCTTAAAGAAGTGCCAGATCCTTACTACGGTGGCCCGGAGGGATTTGATCGAGTAATTGATTTGCTGCTGGACGCTCAAGCGGGTTTGTTGGAGTATGTTATAAATCAGGAAAAATTAAGAATTACCAATTAAGAATTACCAATTACCCATTACCGACTAAATGGTGTTCCATCGCAAAGCGAACGAGTTCTGCTCGGTTGTTGCTGTCAGTTTTTCTGAACAAGCTGCTGACGTGCTTTTCGATCGTTCGAGGGCTGAGGTGGAGTGTGGAGCCTATTTGAATATTAGAAAGTCCTTCTGTCAGCAAATCTAGCACTTGTCGCTCTCGCTGAGTCAAAGTCGGAGCATTTTGGCTGGGAGATGCCCGTGAAGCGGAGCTATCCCGTAGGGAATCGCCTGTGTTTGACTTTTGAGTTAAAAAATCTGCTTCTGCCTTGTCATTGGCTCTGCTGCGTGCCTCTGTTGGCGTTGGTTCGGGTTCCTGGGAACGAGAGGGGGCCTGAGCGATTAGGGCGTAGCGATCGAGCAAAGAGCGAATAACCGCCCCTAACTCTGGGAGTTCAAAAGGTTTAGCCAGATAATTGTCGCACCCCATCTGATAGCCGCGAATCCGTTCCTGCGTGCTCGTGCGTTCCGTCAAAAAAATCACCGGCAGCAAGCGGAAAGCGGGACGAGTCCGAACTCGCCGGACGAATTCGTAGCCATCCATCTGGGGCATTGTAATGTCGGTAACAATCAAGTGAGGCTGAAATTCATCTACCAAACCTAAAGCTTCTTTGCCGTTCTCAGCAGCGATTACAGAGTATCCGGTAATTTCCAGATAATCGGTAATCGACAAGCGAGTCGCGAAATCGTCGTCAGCAACCAGAATCGTCAAGGGCATGGGGGAATTAAAAATTAAACATTAAAAGTGACTAATTTCACTTTTAATGTTTAATTCTACTGTTTAATTCTGTTTATAACTTGCAGTTAAAGTAGCAGGCTGGCCTAATGTTCCCTCCAAAGCTACGCCGCGCCCGTTGGCTGCCAAATGCCGCAGAGTTTTGTAAATTGTCTCGATTTGCTCTGGCTTTCCTGCTTTTTTTGCTAGTTCTGCTACAGACAGAGGTTTTTGGGCGTCTTTGAGCAGTTGCAGTACCCGTTGCTGCAAGTCCAATACAGCAGCGGCTGCTTTTTTGCCTGCTTCGACGCCCGGTTGGTGATAGGCATTGACATTCACCAAGGAACCGTAAAAACCTACGGCTCTTTCGTAGAGGGCGATTAATGCTCCTACTGTCCGAGGGTTGACTTGGGGAATTGTGACAGTAATGGAATCTCGGTGATTTTCGTACAAAGCTTGTCGAGTTCCCTGCAACAAACCAGACAAATAATCTCCAGAAGTCACGCCGGTTTCTACTTCTGGGGAAATGCCTTGCCTGTCTTGCAAAACTTCGATAAATGTTAGGAAGAAATTCGGCACGCCGTCTCGCAGTTGCTGGACGTAGGCGTGTTGGTCGGTGCTGCCTTTGTTGCCGTAAACTGCGATACCTTGATGAACTGTATTGCCGTCTAAATCTTCCTGTTTGCCGATCGATTCCATGACTAATTGCTGCAAGTAGCGGCTGAACAATAGCAGTGAATCTTTATACGGCAAAACTACCATATCTTTCTCGCCACGTCCGTTGCAAGCAAAATACCAGGACATTGCTAACAAGGCGGCGGGATTATTTTTAATGTCGGGAATTCTGGTAGCTTCGTCCATGACTTTAGCACCATCGAGCATCGCCTGAATGTCGATGCCTTGCAAAGCTGCTGGCAAAAGTCCTACTGCTGAGAGTTCCGAAGTGCGTCCTCCCACCCAGTCGGCCATCGGGAAGCTGGCAATCCAGCCTTCGGATTTGGCTAATTTGTCTAGTTTGCTGTCTGTTCCAGTGATGGCAATTGCTTGTTTGGCAAAATCCAATTTTTGGGCGACGAAGGCTTTTTGAACTTCGATCATGCCGTTGCGGGGTTCGGGAGTCCCGCCGGATTTGGAGATTGTAATTACTAGGGTGCTGGCGAGTTTGTCTTTAATTTTGTTAAGGATGCGATCGATCCCAGCCGGATCTGTGTTGTCGATAAAATGTATTGCTAGGGGCGGAATGTCTGGGGATAAAGCTTCGGCGACAAATTGGGGGCCTAGGGCCGAACCACCGATGCCGATCGAAATTATGTCGGTAAATTGCGGAGCAAAGGGCGGTTTAATATCGCGGTTTTGAACTTTCTTGACAAATGTTTCGACTTGTGCTATGCCTTCGACTATTTCTTGTTTTAATTCTGGAGTGGGAGCTAAATCAGGGTTTCGCAGCCAGTAGTGGCCCACCATCCGGTTTTCGTCGGGATTGGCGATCGCACCTGCTTCTAAAGCTGCCATGTCTTTGAAAGCTTTGTCAAATTTGGGCTTGAGTTCTGCTGCGAAAGCGTCGTCGAATCCCATGCGGCTGATATCGAGGTAAAGTCCCAATCCCTCGTGATAGTAAAGCCAGTCTTGATAGCGTTGCCAGAGTGCTGCGGCGTCCATAGGAATTCTCTACAATTTTTTTAATGTTCGATCGGGGTCGTCAGGAATCCACCAATTGTAGTTTAAAACGATCTGATGTACGGCTTTTGCAGAATCCTAATAAATTTAAGCATTAATCGTCTGAAGGCAGCCGGAGCCGAAGGCAGGCAGAGCATTCGGCAGAATTAAACAATAAAAATATGACTTGGGCAACAGTCTTAGTAGGTAGATCCCTCATTAATGGTCACACCCCATAGATAGATCGAAGTGGCACAGAGATTTAAGTGTAGTCGGGGTTGGCGTTTGGGCCCTGGTTTGACAATATTCAAATTCGGGCGATCGGGAGGTGTAAAATAGGCATTGCGGTCAGGTTAAATATACTTTTAGCTGTCACTCAATAATCGGCTAAAAATATAGTTAACAACAGTCAACTATCTGAAGTGTAGTATAATATACAGATATTAGAATTAAAGTGCGATCGACTATGCTTACTCTCTCTCCCGAATTAAAAGAAAAATTATCAACTCCGCTCAAAATCGGCGATTTTGAAGTTAAAAGCCGCGTCCTGCAATCGCCATTATCCGGCGTTACCGATTTGGTATTTCGCCGCCTGGTGCGCCGCTACGCGCCGGATTCGATGATGTACACGGAAATGGTGAACGCTACGGGTTTGCACTACGTGAAGCAACTGCCGAAAATTATGGAAGTTGACCCGAACGAGCGCCCGATTAGCATTCAATTGTTTGACTGCCGGCCGGATTTCTTGGCAGAAGCGGCGCAGAAAGCAGTGGCAGAAGGAGCGGATACTGTTGATATTAATATGGGCTGTCCGGTTAACAAAATTACTAAAAACGGCGGCGGTTCTTCCCTGCTGCGAGACCCCGAAACGGCCGAGGCAATTGTGCGGGCTGTTGTGGAAGCGGTAGATGTTCCTGTCACGGTTAAAACTAGAATCGGTTGGACAGACAAAGAAATTAATATTTTGGAATTTGCGAAGCGGATGGAAGATGCGGGAGCAAAAATGATTACCGTACACGGCCGCACTCGCTCGCAAGGTTACACCGGCCCGGCAAAATGGGAGTGGATTCGCCGAGTGAAAGAAGTTTTATCGATTCCAGTTATTGCTAACGGGGATATTTTTTCTGTGGAAGCAGCGATGCGATGTCTGGAAGAAACCGGCGCAGATGGAGTGATGTGTTCGCGGGGAACATTGGGCTATCCTTTTTTGGTGGGAGAAGTTGATTATTTCTTGAAAACGGGTGAAGAAAAGATAGCTCCGACACCAATTGAACGCCTCGAATGTGCTAAAGAACATTTGCGGGCTTTGTGGGAATATAAAGGTGAAAGCGGTGTCTGCCAAGCGCGCAAGCACTTAACCTGGTATGCTAAGGGTTTCCCCGGCGCTGGGGAATTGCGGGGCGTGTTGGCTGTGGTAGAAACGGTGGAACAAGGTTGCGATTCGATCGATCGCGCGATCGAGCAATTGCCCGCAAGTTGAAATAAACTTAGATATTGCACCATTGTTAATAAGCCTTTCACGGGCGGGCAGGATGCCCACCCCACAATAAAATCTAATCTTTGTGGAACAGGCATCTTGCCTGTTCTTGAGAATGGTGCAAGCTAAAATAAACAAAATTCACCTCTGCGGGCTAAGATTTAAGACACAGTTAAAAATTTGTGGGTGGGGGAAAGCATGGATTCCTTAAAAGGGCGAGATTTATTAAGTCTGGCAGATTTAAGCATTGACGAATTAAATTATTTGCTGGATCTAGCAGCCAGTTTAAAATCGGGAATGGTCAAGCTGAAACGCAATAAAGTTCTCGGCTTGTTATTTTCCAAAGCTTCAACGCGAACGCGGGTAAGTTTTACGGTAGCAATGTATAAATTGGGAGGGCAAGTGATTGACCTTAATCCCAACGTTACCCAAGTCAGCCGTGGTGAACCTTTGGTAGATACAGCCAGGGTGTTAGACAGATATTTAGACATTTTGGCGATTCGGACTTTCGAGCAAAAGGACTTAGCAACTTTTGCTAACTATGCAAAGATTCCTGTAATTAATGCGCTGACAGATGACGAACACCCCTGCCAAGTGCTGGCGGATTTAATGACAGTAAAAGAGTGTTTTGGCAAGCTAGAAGGATTGACCCTGACTTATTTGGGCGATGGCAATAATATGGCTAATTCGCTGATGTTGGGCTGTGCAATGACGGGAATGAATGTAAGAATTGCTTGCCCTCAAGATTTCCAGCCGAATGCTGAGATAGTGGAAAAAGCTAAGAATATTGCTAAGGGAAAAACAGAAGTTACTGTGACGACGGATGCAGAAGCTGCTGTGAAGAATGCTCAAGTGATTTATACTGATGTTTGGGCGAGTATGGGACAGGAAGAGGAAGCAAAAATCAGGATTCCTTTGTTTGAACCCTATCAGGTAAACGAACAATTGCTGAAGTTAGCAGATAAGAATGCAATTGTACTGCACTGTTTGCCCGCACACCGGGATGAAGAGATTACCGATGCAGTGATAGAAGGCAGTCAATCGCGCGTTTGGGATCAGGCAGAAAATCGGATGCACGCTCAGCAAGCTTTGCTCGCAAGCATTCTAGAAAGCGATTAGGAATAAAGAAGGGAAGAGAAGAATCGGCGGTTGAAAGAGAAAGCCATCTCTCTATCTCTTCTCTTTCTCTGCGCCCTCTGCGCCCTCTGCGGTTAATAAAAAAACATAATTCACAAAAGGTTATCGAAAAACATGAAATTGTCGCTAATTCACATTTAACACCAATAATCGGCAATTCCCGATCGACACTATGCTAACAGAATTTACCCTCGCAAACTTCAAGAGTTACAAAACAAGCCGATTACCGCTTGGAGCGCTGACTGTGCTCATCGGGGCCAACGCCGCAGGCAAAAGTAATGCAATTGAAGCTTTGCGCTTTTTGTCATGGTTGGCACAAGGTCAAAAACTCACCACTATTCAATATGCAGTCAATAATGCCGATCGCATTATACGCGGTCGAGTCGATGATTTATCTTATCAAGGAGAGTCAAATTTTACCATCGGTTGCCATTTAGACTCAACAAAATGGAACCAACTTGATATAACCCTCAATGTGCGTGAGGGAGAACTGCATATTAGTAGTGAGCGGATTGTTGGCTCGACAACTGAAACAAGTCAAATACCTCTATATGAGCTAAATAAACCATCTCAAGGAATAGGGACGGATGTTGATGTTTCCTATAACAACTTTACCAAAGGAAAAAATAAGCCACGAGTAATTTGCAGCGATCAAATGGCGATCTTTGTTCAATTAGACACACCTGCTCGTTTTGATGCAAAAAACCATAAATCCCAAAAAGTCATTCCTGAAACAGTCCGCGAATATCAAAGAGTATTACAAAACATCCTATTTCTCGATCCCGTTCCCGCCAAAATGCGCGAGTACAGTTTCAAATCGGATAAACGCTTACAGGAGGATGGCACTAATCTTTCCAGTGTTTTGTTTCGCCTATGGGACAAGAAACCAGACAATCAAAAAACAATTTTAAACTTAATTCAGAGCTTACCAGAACAGGCTATAGAAAAGCTAGATTTCATTTCTGGTCCGCGAGATGAAGTGATGGTGCGGCTGGCAGAAACCTTTGGTAATAAACCGCGCTATTGCGAGGCTGCTTTGTTATCAGATGGCACTTTGCGGGTGTTAGCAATTACAGCAGCCATGCTATCAGCAACCGAAGGTAGTTTAGTAGTCATCGAAGAAATCGATAATGGGGTTCATCCCAACCGCGCCAAACATCTACTAACCTGCATTCGAGATATTGCCGAGCGTCGTAATTTGCGGGTGCTGCTTTCTACTCATAACCCCGCTCTCATGGATGCCTTACCTGACGAGGCCCTCGGTGATGTAGTGTTTTGTTACCGAGATCCCCAAGCAGGGGATAGCCGCCTTATACGACTCGGAGATATGTATGACTATCCTAGCCTGATATCGCAAGGCCCTCTTGGTCAATTGGTAACTGCTGGAGTAGTCGATCGGTTTGTCAAGTCGCCGCACACGCCTGATGAGAGAAAACAGCAAGCAATGGCATGGCTATCTCGTTTGCAGGAGTACGGGGAATGAGTAGTATTTGCCTAATCGATACTAGCATTTTCCTCAACTTTCTTAATGTTCCCAACTGCAATCAGGATAGGGCATTAGTCCTAGAAGATTTTAAGATTTATGCTGAATCTGGTTGTACTTTTTTGTTACCGATGGCAACCATAATAGAAACAGGCAACCACATTGCCCAGAATGGCGACGGTACAATGCGAAGGAAAACAGCCATGCGTTTTGTTAAAGAAGTTAAAGCTGCATTTAAGGGTGAAGCTCCTTGGTCACTTACTCAATTCCCAAATACAGAACAAATACTACTGTGGATTGACAATTTTCCTGATTTAGCTGGCAGAAACAAAGCACCTGATAAGTATGAAGGAACTAGCTTCGGCGATCTCAGTATCATTGAAGAATTTAATAAGTCATGTCAGCGTTTCCCCATGAGTGAAGTGTTTATTTGGTCACTGGACAGTGATTTAAACAGCTATCACCAAAACGCAAAATACCGAGCGTAGTCCTGAACGCATAAATAGGCGATCGCGAAGGGAAAAGCCATTCTCTCTATCTCTATCTCTTCTCTTTCTCTGCGCCCTCTGCGCCCTCTGCGGTTAATAAAAAAAACATAATTCACAAATAAAGAGAATTTATACAGCCGTTTTCAATTTGATACCAGAGGGGGCAACATTGCCTGAATTGCGATATTGAAAGCGGGAAATTCGAGCGGTGAAATGCTCGCAGTTTCCCCAAGAAATACTTCGCTTTGATACCCATTTTCAGTAGGTTCTCGAAAAACGTGGAGTTGTCGATCGCCCACATTTAGCACCCAATAATCGGCAATTCCAGATCGCGCGTAAGCTTTGGCTTTAATTTCGCGATCGAAAGTTAAGCTGCTGTCTGCCACTTCGATAATGAGATATACCTCTGAGGGAGTCGGATGGTGAGTCGCATAGTCAAAAGGATCGATTCTGACTACGGCGATATCCGGTTCGGGTTCAGAATTGTCATCAAGGGCGATCGGATCTTGGGTATAAATAGCAGCCTGATTTCCCAGAAGATCGCGCAGCACGCTAGCAGTACGTCTCGTGGCTGAAGTGTGAGCAGTTCCTTTTGCACTCATTTTGATGATATTTCCTGAAAGTAATTCGACTCGTTCCTCTGGGTGAAAAAATCCCATTTCTCCTAGTTTGTGATACTCTTTAACTGTCCATTTACGGAGCGTGAAAGCAGCTTCTGTTGTTAGCATATCTCGATTGATAAATTTATAATTTGATGTGGGATGATTTTATTTTAGCTTATGCTATTAACTGGTTCCCAGGCTCTGCCTGGAAACCGATATCTAGAGGCTCTGACTCGCAAGCTTTTATGGAAATGGGAGGCTCTGCCTCCGGATTAGCGTTACCAGGCTCTGCCTGGTAACGAGTAGACCAGTTAAGATGCTCCGAGATTGATTTTGGTGACTTCACCGGCGACAACATTAACTGTTTGTTGAATTTGACTTCCGTCAACTTTCAACTGATAAGTTCCCGGAGAAAGCTCGATCGCCCCAAACCATCCTTTACCATCGGCGCGCAGTTGACGCACTTTGCCAGCAGCATCGATCGACTGCAATGTCAAGCTTGCACCGTCGCAAGTTTGAGCGCACCGCTGCAAATTTCCGGCGATCGCACCTGTAGTCGGCCGCGACTTCCAAGGCATATCGGGAACGGCTGCGGTTGTCGCCCACACAGGCTGAGTTTGAACGGTTTTGCCCGTGGCAGCATCAACGTATTGACTCGGCTGCGACAGCGCGGTGTAAAACAAATCGTTGCTTTGGGGAACGTATTTCCAAGGCTGGCGGGGCAAATCACCGCTACCGCCCGATCGCCATTCCACATTCGTGTACACGTTGCTGCTAGCGTAGGAATAGAGCACCGTACCTGCGACGTGATTTCCTTTCGCAGACGGCCCTTCGGCGCGACGAATCTGGCCTAGAGTGTCTTCGATGTAGTTGAGGTAATTGCCGGGGCCGATCGCAATTTGGCGGTTGTACTGGTGGTCTTTGGCGTACTCGATCCAGTGGTCATAAGCGAGTTTTTGCGATGGTTTGTACTCGCGCTGGTAAGTCATCGGCATCGCCATGTCTAATATCCCTTCTTCCAGCCAAGCGCGCCAATCTTGCAATACTTCTTTGTAAGGCTGCGTTTGATACCACCCTGCATCGTTTTTCGGGCCGTCTCCCCAGGCGATCGTGGCGGCGGTAATTTTAACACGCGGTTTGATTGCAAGACTCTCTACATAAAGCTTCCGCACTAAATTTGTTACCTGATCGCGCCGCCACTGCATCCACGCGGGATCGCTGGGTGCGGGTTTGCCCGATCGACCTGTTTGCTGATTGAAACGGGCGATCGCAGTCGGATTGTAGCCCCAAGTCGGCCCGCCGTAGCGCACATAATCCAACTGTACGCCGTCCACATCGTAGCGCTTGATCAAGTCCAAATAGACGGAAACAGTATAATCTACGGCGTCTGGATGGCCGGGATCGAGGAAACCGGGTGATTCCCCGCTCGAAGTGAGCATCGCCCAATTGTCATTTCCTGGGGCCGAAGGCCCGTGTTGTTGCCAAACGTGACCGGCGGGAAGTTTGCTACCGGAAACCACCGGCAGCGTCACCATCCAAGCGTGTACTTCAATGCGTGCGGCGTGGGCTTTGTCAATCAAATCTTGCAGGGGATCGAAACCGGGGGGAACGTTGGGATCGAGGGTGCGGGGTTCGATCGCACTGGTGTAAAAGGCATCGCCACGGCGGCGGACTTGGGCGACGATCGCGTTGGCATTTGCCCGCTGCGCGTCTGCGATCAATTTTGTGACTTCTTGAGGCGTTTTGAAGCCGGGGTTGAAGGCGTCCACCCAGAATGCGCGAAATTCGGCGGTTTGGGTTTGCGGGGGCCTAGTTGCGTTAGCGCGGTTTGGGAACCAGTTTGATAACCAACCAGGAGTCAGCAGAAAACTAATTGTTAAGCCAATCAGGAACAAGCTTGACAAAAAGAATGTTTTGGTATTTCGCATCAGAAATGTGTGAGAGAGCGTTTAAGTGTCCTTTACGGACTTTTGGTTTGAGCGTCCGCTTGACATTTTCGCACAATCGTACATTAAGTGGGTCGATCGGTAAATAGTTGAGCAATATCGCTGGGAGAGTCGAGAATGAGATTAAAATTGACCTCGGCAAAATCGGCGATATTTTCCGATATTTCAATATAGCGGTTGAGCCAGTAAATTGAATCCGCGACACCACTTAACATAGTTTTACAGGCTAAATAGGGTTTTAATGATTTTCATTTTGGCTGTATCAAGGCCGGGTTCAAGTTTGGAAATTGGACTGAGCGTTTTCCACTTGCCTTTATTCGCGGTGAAGATAGCATCGGCTGTTTTTTCAGGATCGATAGTTTCAAAGCCTCCTATTTTATTAGTGTATAAGTAATTGAGACGATCGAAAATTTCATCTCTTGATGCACGTTTCACGCTAACTTTTTCAGGTGGTGGCGGTGGTGGTGCAACTGGAGCAGGCGGCGAGAGATCAAATACTTTTGCTAAAGTATCTAATTTTTTACCGCTAGTAATGCCACATTTTAAGGCGGTAATAGGCTTAAAGTTTGACCACGTTTCCCGATTGGCTTCTGAGATTCGATTGGCTGCGACAATAACATCCAATCTGTTCAATGCACTGCCGGGTTCTGCTACCAAATATCGAAGTGCACCGAGAATAGTATCTCTTGATGCTGTGCTAAGGTTAACCTTTGGTATTGCTTCCCTTGCCAGAATTTTAGCTTGCTCAATATTTTTGGATTCTGGCTCGATGATTATGCACCAGACTCGCTCTAATTCAGCTTGTTGAGCGACTGCATAAATAAAGGAATTGCTGACTACTTGATATTGATAATCACCTGTTTCTTTAACAATCACAGGAATCCAATTACGTCCGCCAGCGTTCAAAATAGCCTCGGCTGCGGCGGTGATGATAAACTCTGATTCAGAGCAGGGTTCCCCTGGTTCAATCTCAGCTAATGGCAGGTGCATCAGCTTACCGATGTCATCATACTTACTCATTTTAAGAAATACTCCTTAATTAGACCAACATAGTGTTCAGCAGCGGTATTGTTAAGAAAAACAGCGGGAATATGAGAAAAAGCAGCATTGGCAACAGTTGCATAGCTGGGAATACTGAAGATAGTTTTTTCAGCATTCCCGCTTGTAGATTTAGGCCAATAATATGGTATCAGATCAAAGCCGTCTTTTTTAGCTTGATTAATTATTTTTCCAATTTCCTGATTGGCTGTCTGAAGCGAAGGATCTGTGATCTTCTCTCCATTGAAAAAGATTGGTAGGGCAATTGGCCCACCATCTCCTCTTTCTTGTTTAATTTCGGGAATAAATTTTGTAATTACCCTAGCTGCATTGTGTAGTGAGGCTAATCCATTATGCTTGGTAGGGATGAGAACAACATCAGAGGCATAAACACTGCTCTGACTGAAAAATAACCATTGGGTAGGGCAATCAATCAATATGTAATCATATAGATAAATAAAAGCTTTAAGGATTTCTCGCAATCTTTTTTGCCCCTTTTGAATGTGTGATTGAGCTTGAAGAGAATCTGTAAATTGTTCCATTTCTTCAGTTGAGGGAATCACGTCAAAAAAACGTAACGGTTTCCCTTGTTTGTCCTTGTACGGTTTTCCATGTTTGTCGGTGTGAATAAAAGGAACTACTGTTTGGATAATATTTGCTTTTGAATCAGTGAGACAGTTATATAAACTAATAGCTCCTACATCTAATCCAAGAGTTTGCGTTAAATCTCTTTGTGAATCAAAATCAACTACTAAAACCTTTTTTTGCTGTTTTCGCAAAATTGCTGCTAAATTGAGAGTTGTTGTCGTTTTACCCACTCCTCCTTTATTGTTATAGATACAAACTGTCAATGCCTTGGGTGGGTTGTCAATCAAATCTTTGATATGTTGGACAATGGCACTAATATTACCTTTGTTAATCAGAGTACAGGGAGTTGCAGGAATTACAACATTCCCATGCCTCCGAAATAACTGGATATGAATGCCATTGGTAATAATGCCCCATTGAGCCGTTTGACATTTAGGAGATAGCAGATATCTTTTAATCTGTTCCCTAGACTCGTTATATTTGGGAGTACCTTCCGCTAAGTTAATTTTAGCTCCTGTCGCTATTGCCCGTCCCTTGCCTTCAACAAGTAAGTAGGGAGCGACAGGAGAGAACAAAAACTTCTCACTCTCAGTATTTTTACGCGCTGCGAAATCTACTTTCTGAGCACCCTGACCTGTTGGAAACTGTGGAAACTGGTCATTTTTAGTGAATCCAAGTGCTTCTATTAGAACCGACACAAATTGAGAGTTGACGATCGCTTCAATGGCATTCTCTGGAATGCTATCTAAAACTTGACCCCAGTTGATAGTTGTCATCATTTACAGTTAGATACTTAAGTAAAATCATAACGCTTGGTTTGAGTTTGTGTCATCGTTAGCTACCTCCCGATATAGCTATATGAACAGTAAACATACTTTTGGATAAGTTATATATTTTATAGTATGCTTGACATTTTTGCACATCGGTGAAAATTTAGGCGAAAATACACTGAACTGGCGATCGGACTTTTCTCAAAAAATGATAGCACCTCACTTTCAAACCCTAGCCCTGTCGCATGACAGCTACTCAACAGCAAGCAATTTACTCGATCGCGTAGATGGCTGGCGCCAAGAAGCAACCCGAAAGTTGCAGCAAAGCCAGAGAGGAGAAAAGGGACAATTTTTAACACCTTCATCCGTCGCAACTTTGATGGCGGGAATGTTTGAATTTAACTGTCCCGATATATCGCTTTTAGATGCCGGTGCAGGAATTGGTTCCCTGTTAGCAGCCGTTGTTTGCGAGGTGGCTTTGATAAGCCTTGACAACTTCCTTGCCTACCGCCAATCCTAGTAGTGGCGGTACGGCATTTCCGACTTGAAGGTACTGTGATGTTCTCGAACCAATAACCTCAAAATCATCATCAAAAGATTGCAGCCTCAATCCTTCGCGGACAGTCAATCCTCGATGCTGACTAGGATGAGTAGCTCGTGCAGACGAAGGTTTTCTCATGTTAGATGTTACAGCAATAGCTGGTTTATTACTAGCTAGTCGAGCATAGCTATTGTGAAAACCGCTGGCTGGTTGAAGGCGATCGGGAATAGACTTTCGGTTTCCACCATCTGGGATATACTTCAGAATTTCAATTAACTTTTGTGAATGATTGGCCGCCTCGTGATGTAGCAGTACGTTGGCGGTCTTGCGCCTAGCTATTTGATAGTCAGTTTGTGGCATACTCTGGTAAGATTTACATATTTCTCCAGCATTTAATGGCGGTAGATCTGAAATTGCATCAGCTACGGTCACATAATAGTGAGAAATTGGCACTGGAAACTCAGGCGGTAGCAATCCATCAAGCCAACCTATAAAAAAAGCACGTTTTCGCAGTTGGGGTACGCCGTAGTCAGCCGCCTTTAAAAGGCGACATTTCATGTGATAGCCGATATCAGCAAAGCTAGCGATGACTGAATCGCGCACTTTGCCTCCCTGCATTACCAGCATTCCTTCAACATTCTCGATAATGACATAAGCAGGACGAATTTCAGCCACCAAGTCGCGAAAATTGCGCCATAAAGAATTGCGAGGATCTGTTATCTCTCGCTTGCCAACAGTGCTGAATCCTTGGCACGGTGCTCCCCCCGTAATAATGTCGATTTCGGCTGCCGAAATTTTAAAGAATTGCTCTATTTCGGAAACAGTTGTCTGGGTTAAGTCAGATACCAGACACGGAAGTGGAGATAGGTTGCGTTCAAAAGTTTGTTTAGCGTTTTCACAGTAATCTATGCCACCGATGGCTTGGATACCAGCACGTTTAAAACCCAGAGTTAACCCTCCCATGCCGCAAAATAAGTCAAGGCTACGGGGAAAACGCTTGGTTTGAGTTTTTGTCATCGTCAGCTACCTCCTGATAGTTTCCACCTGGAAAGTTGTAGATTTTCGCGTCCGCTTGACATTTTCGCACAGCGGTGAAAATTTAGGCGAAAATAAACTGAACTGGCGATTCCCTACGGGATAGCTGCGCTTCACGCACTTTTTGAACAAACGCTAGCTTTTCCGGGTAACAGCTACTCAACTGCAAGCAATTTACTCTATCGAGTAGATTTATACAGGCTTAAATCTCAAATTTAAAAGCAGACGAGCTAATTTTCGGGATACTTTCTTGAACTGTGAAGGATACGGAGAATTTCTACGTTTTCTTCTTTTACTCGATAGATGATGAGATAAGAGGTATTGGAAATGACAAGTTCTCTAGTAGTTTCTACGCGACCAACTCGACCCATAAAAGGAAATTCGGTGAGTTGACCTACAGCACTCTGAATCCTTAAAATTAATTGCCTTGCTGCCTCTGGATCATCTTTGACAATATATGCGTGAGCCTGTTCTAGATTTCGCAAAGCTTGTCGCAGCCACTTAATTTTCATTGGTCAATTTGACAAAAACTGCTTGGACTTCATCATCGCTGGCAAAGTCTCCAGCTTCGGCCTCGGCAACGCCTTTGTTAATCTCATCGAGCAGCCATTGATAATTTTCTAGGTAAGAAGCGATCGCTTCGTTCAAAACATAGGTTAAATCGCGATCGGTGACAGTAGCGATCGCCTTCAGCGCCTCTTTTTTTTCGCTATCAAGGAGAAATGTAAAATTTTCTTGACTCATGGCTGCCCTTTGCTGTTATGGGAAGAGAGTAAACTGGTACTATGATAGCCTATAGATTCCTATTTTGGCGAAAATAAACTGAACTCGAAATCGCACTTTTTGAACAAATGATACTACCGCACTTTCAAACCCTAGCCCTTCCGGGTAACAGCTACTCAACTGCAAGCAATTTACTCGATCGCGTAGATGGCTGGCGCCAAGAAGCAACCCGAAAGTTGCAGCAAAGCCAGAGAGGAGAAAAGGGACAATTTTTAACACCTTCCTCAGTCGCAAGTTTGATGGCGGGAATGTTTGAATTTAACTGTCCCGATATATCGCTTTTAGATGCCGGTGCAGGAATTGGTTCCCTGTTAGCAGCCGTTGTTGGCGAACTTTGCCAGCGCCCAAACAAACCGCGTAGCCTGCACGTTACAGCTTATGAAATTGACCTTGTTTTGATAGAATACCTCAAGCAAACTTTAGAATTATGCAGTATAGAATGTCAGCGTTTTGGGATATCTTTTACCTGTGAGGTTCGCGAAATAGATTTTATTCAAGACAGCGCCGATATGTTGCGGCCCAATCTATTTACACAACCAGTAAAACGGGAATTTACCCATGCAATTATCAATCCTCCCTATGCCAAGATAGACGCTAAGTCCCAAGCCCGCACCTTGCTGCGTTCTATAGGACTAGAAACCAGCAATCTCTACGCTGGCTTTACAGTGGCTGCCGCTCACCTTCTCAAACCAAACGGTGAATTAGTATCGATTACTCCCCGCAGCTTTTGCAACGGTTTATACTTTCGAGATTTCCGCAAAGTATTCCTTCAAATGATGGCTTTGCGCCAAGTACACATCTTTGAATCCCGACAGTTGCCATTTCGCGATGATGCGGTGCTGCAAGAAACTATTATTGTGCGCGCCACCAAACAAATAGAACAGCCAGATACTGTACTAATTACCTCAAGCAGCAGCGCGGGCGACGACCTGGTTTTGTCTCACCAACTGCCCTATACCGCCCTAATTAATCCCAAAGATTCCGAGCAATTTATTCGGATTTTACCTGATTCTGTCAGCCAGAAAGTAGTCGAGCAAATATCTCAATTTACTTGCACCCTAGAGGAATTAGGCTTAACAGTTTCCACCGGAAAAGTTGTAGATTTTCGTGTTCGCTCTGACTTGCGGCTAAAACCGGAGAACGGTACAGTTCCGCTGATTTATCCCGCACACTTCTCGGCGGGCGGTGTTGAATATCCCACAGCAACGAGAAAGCATCAAGCTTTAGCTGTCACGGAAAAAACTGCTGCACTCCTCGTACCTAACGAACATTATGTTTTGAGCAAGCGCTTCTCCTCAAAGGAAGAGAAAAAGCGAATTGTTGCAGTTGTTTGGGATGCGAATAAAATTAATAGTTCTAGCGTTGGTTTTGAGAACCATTTAAATTACTTTCACCAACAGGGACGCGGATTAGACCTCACCCTGGCGCGGGGATTGGCGGTTTATCTAAATTCGAGCTTGGTAGATGCGTTTTTCCGACTGTTCAACGGACACACTCAAGTTAATGCTACGGATTTACGCAATTTGAAGTATCCTAATGTAGAGCAATTACTTTTACTTGGCGCACAAATAGGAGAAATATTTCCTACACAGCGGGAGATTGATCAACTTGTCGAGACACAACTGCTGAAGGCGACCAATCCGTTAGAAAATAGCCCAATGACAATCAAGAACCGTATTGATGAATCTCTAGAAATACTTGCAGCGCTGGGTTTTCCAAAAGGTCAGCTTAACGAACGTTCCGCCTTAACCCTTCTGGCTTTGCTTGACCTCAAGCCAAAGGATGCTTGGGAATTGGCGAAATCTCCACTTCTGGGAATCACACCAATTATGGAATTTATGGCTCAGGAGTACAGTAAAAAATATGCACCAAATACGCGGGAAACTGTGCGTCGCCAGACTGTGCATCAGTTTCTAGATGCAGGTTTAATTGTTGTTAATCCTGACAGTCCCGAACGTCCGGTGAATAGTCCAAAAACGGCATATCAGATAGAAGAAAGTGCTTTGGAACTGGTGCGAACCTATGGCACTTATGATTGGGAGAAGAATGTTCGCGCTTACCTCGTTCATTTTAACTGAGATATTGCACCCTTGTCAATTACTTGTTTAGGAACAGGCTTTTCGGCCTGTTCCACAAGAAATACACTCTTTGTGGAACAGGCCGAAAAGCCTGTTCTTGACAATGGTGCAAGATTTAAGTTTTAACGGAGAACATCTTTTGCAGGCTTATTCCAAAAATGAAAATATTTGTGAGTCTGAATGATGCTAAAATGCACTATTTATATGGCTGCCGCTGGCATCGGAATGGCATATACTGTGATGCCAGGGGTTGAATTGACCGGAATTGTCGATCGCACTCAGTAAATCAAATAAGTAACTAGGTAAAATATCTTTCCAATGGAAAAAAAGCATAACGCTGGATTGTGGGTATCAGTATTATACTTCGCTCAAGGTCTCCCTTACACCGTCGTTAATTTAATGTCGGTGATTTTTTTGAAAGGTATGGGAACCAGCAACGAATTGATCGGATTGACAAGTCTTTTGTCTTTTCCTTGGGTTTTAAAAGGTTTGTGGGGGCCAGTTGTTGATTTGTATTCCACGAAACGCAAATGGATTTTAACAACCGAAATCATTTGTGCTTTTCTGTTTGCTTTCCTGGCTTTTGGTGTATTGACGCCCGCACCGATTCTTATATCGCTTGTTATCTTTACCGCGATCGCCTTTGTGTCAGCTACTCACGACATCGCCATTGACGGATTTTATTTAAACACTCTAAATAAAGACCAACAAGCACTATTTGTCGGGGTTCGCAACACGGCTTATAGAGGTGCTGTCATTGCCGGCAGCGGTTTATTGGTGTTCTTAGCGGGGAAACTGGCAGAACAGCATTTAGTCACTGGAAATACAGGCGACACCAAAATATATCAAAACATTCCGCTGTCACTTTTCGGTTCGGATTTTAGCGTGTCTGCGCTTAACTACGGATGGGCGACAGCCTTTGGCATTTGTGCGATTATGTTTGTGCTGATATATCTTTTTCAGCGGTGGTATCTTCCCTATCCTAGAAATTACGATCAGGAATCCGACACTCCTCAACGAACAACCAGCTTTATCGAAGCATTCAAAACCTATTTTCAGCAAGATAAAATAGGTTGGATTGTTACTTATGTCTTGATTTTTCGCTTGGGCGATGCCTTGACGTTTAAAATGGCTCCTCCATTTTTAATGGATAAAGTTGAAAAAGGAGGATTAGCAGTTTCTACGTCGGATATGGGCTTATTATCCGGTACTTTAGGGGTAATGTTTCTGTTAATTGGAGGGTTGCTGGGGGGCTATTTGATTGCCAAACAAGGATTGAAAAAATGGATGTGGCCGACGGCAATTCTGCAAAATTCAACTAACGTGCTGTATTGGCTGTTGGCAATCAATCAACCGGGGATTGAATGGGCTTATGTGGTAAATTCGATCGAGCAATTTACTTATGGACTGGGCGTAGCTGCCTATACAGTGTTCTTGATGCGGACTGTCCGCCCTGAATACGAAGCATCTCACTATGCAATTACAACGGCTTTTATGGCAGCAGGAGTGCTGATTCCGGGTGTTTTTAGCGGCTACTTGCAGGCGAGTCTCGGCTATCAAAATTATTTTTTGATGAGCGCGCTGGCTGTGATTCCCGGTATGCTGACGATTTTCTTTCTGCCCCTAGACGATGAGAAAAAATTGGCATCCATGCCCAGACCTGGACTGGACGATTTCGATTAATTAAATTGTATCTGTTGACGTTCCTAGGTGGCGCCACAAAATAGAGGACACAACAATGTTGTGTCCCTACCCCATATCTGTATTGCTAACTAAATCGACCTAAAATCGCTAGCTGTAAGCGGAGTATTTAGTGTGCCGAAGAAACTGGCAAGAACTTCACCTGTGCTGACAACCTCGATCCCCGTTGAAAGCTCCGTTTCAGTAATTCTCAGTTGGTTAAAGCTCAAACCTTTGGTCAAACCGATTAAATCTTCACCCTGTTTAAAGTCAATAAGTGTGTCTGTACCAGCCCCAATTCCCAACACAAACAAGTCGCGTCCAGCGCCGCCAATCAAGAGGTCAGCACCTACTCCGCCAATGAGTGTATCGTCTCCTTCTGCCCCGTTCAAATTGTCATCCCCTTTGCCACCGAATAGCTGGTCGTTGCCGCTGCCACCGCTGATAATATCGTTGCCTTTGTTGCCGCTGAGAGTGTCGTTTCCCCCATTGCCCGTGATAATATCGTCCCCTGCCAAACCTGATGCTGTATTGTTGGCATCGTCGCCGACTAAACTATTAATTTGGGATAGATCGAGAGCAGTTTGCATTGCCCTAAAACTTCCAAAAAAGCCTTTTCCGGGAGTGGTTCTCAATTGCTCTACTGTGCTGCGCGATTGCAGCGCATCTCCAAATTCTGGTAATGCAAAGTCTAAGCCAGCTAACAGTTCTAAATAATCTGAATCTGTAAAAGTGAAATCAGGGCGGTTCAACTGGTCTACAGAGATTTCGGCCTGAGTCAAGCCGGGAGGTGGAGAAGTTAACAAACCGCTTTTGCCGTGCTTGTCCAAGACAAGTAGTGGGTTGATAATCGGGTTAGTAAATGTTTGAAGAACTACTTTTCCGGGGAGAAAAGCTTCTCCTCCCAAACTCACAAAATCGCCGCTAACTATGTAGTGAGTTACATTTTTTCCCGCACCGGCTTTCTGCTTAAATGAATTGACTGTACTTTGAGCAACTCCCGGGGAATTGAAGGTGACAACATCTCCGATCGCAGATGTGAATTCTGTTGCGGCTAGTTGCGTTAAAGCACCGCCCAAGCTGTGTCCGAGAACGTCTGGGGGCAAGCGACGAGGGTTTTTTGCTGTGTCTTGACCGATTTGTGTCAGCCAATTTCCTAATGCCTGTTTGTTGGCTTCAAATTGGTTGAAACCGACGCCGCGCTTGTCTGCGTTGGCAAGATCGTCTGTGGGCGAGTCGGTGCCGCGAAATACCAAAACTGGCGGTTTGTCTGGGGTGGTGGAAATTAAGCCGATCGCGTGAAATCCAGTTCCGGGATCGTCAAAGGTGCGATCGATTTGGTAGCCAGCAGCGGTCAAACCCGTTTGAACTAAAGTTTGAGACTGGGGGTTGTTATCTATGTAAGCAAGTTGCTTGGCTATAGTTTCGTAAGCGGCGGGAGAGGAGGGCATATTTTTTTATTTCCTGTCGTTAGATTGGGAATTAGTGTTTAAGCTACTTAATTAATTTTACTGTAAACTCCGGTTATTAACCATATTAATTGGTCATATTTCGTTGCTTTGTAGGGGCAGATTTAGCAGACATTTTTTGTGGGTAAAAACAATTTTCCTACAAAACCCACCCCGGTTTCGCGCCACTAAAACTACAATTTTTTATCGCCCCCAAGCTATACAAAATCTACCCGCGTAAGATCGCTGGCAACTACGCCTCTGAGAGTAGCAAGAATTTCCCCAGTAACCGGGATAGTAATTAAAGCTCCGTCACCCGCTTGGGTTACTCTAATTTGAGGAAAAGTTAGACCCCGCGACAGTGTAATTAAATCTTCACTATCTTGAAAATCGACAATCACATCGGCTCCGCCACCTGATTCCAATACAAAGCGATCGCGCCCCGCACCACCAATTAAAAAATCGTTGCCAAACTCGCCGGAAACCAAATCGTTTCCGTCGCCACCCTCGAAATAATCGTTATCTCTGCCGCCGTACAAGAAATCGTCGCCATCACCACCGATGATGCTGTCATTACCTCGATTGCCTCTGAGAGTATCGTTACCGCCGTTGCCGATAACTGTATCCTCTCCAGGGCCCCCCGTAGCAGTATTGTTGCGAGCGTCCCCTGATAAATAATTCGGTTGTAAGGGAGCTAAACCGTATTGCATTTCTCTGATTAACTGCACAAAAGAAAATTCTGGTGCTGTTCTCACACTCTCTGCACCGCCTCTGCTTCTGATGGCTACTGACACATTGGGCAGGGCCAAATTCATCGCAGCGATAAACTCGTTAAAATCTGAATCGTTGTTATAAGTAAATTCGGGACTGTTTAATTGTTCTACGGAAATTTGCCTCTGCAAAAAACCCACGGGCGGAGTAGTTAACAAATTTTCAGTTCGATGTTTTGCCAAAACAGTTAAGGGATTAATACTCGGGTCTGTAAAGCTTTGGATAAATACTTTACCCGGAATAAATGCTTCGCCAAACAAGCTGACTACATCTCCGCTGACAATGTAGTGAGTGACATTTTTGTTGCCTGCCCTACTGAGATTTCTCCGAAAAGTGTTGAATGTACTCGCTGATACTCCCGGAGAGTTGAAAGTAAAGATATCGCCGGTCAGAGATGTGTATTCGGTTGCTAGAATTTGAGCGACGGCTCCGCCCCAACTGTGTCCGATGACATCGGGCAATAATTTGTTGGGGTTTTTACCAGTATTTTGACCGATTTCTGTGAGCCAATTTTTGATAGTATCTTTGTTTTTTTCAAATTCAGGTAAACCAATGTCCCGCGAGTCGGAAAAGATAGCGTCGCCGTCGATGAAGTCTGTACCTTTTAATACGAGGGCGGGCGGGTTTTCGGGATTGGATGAACCGAACCCGATCGCATAAAAGTTTGTTTCGGGGTCGTCGAATATGCGATCGATATAGTAGCCATTAGTATCCAGGAAACCGGAAACTTCATTTGCCGCGCTCGGCTTTTGATTCAAAAAAACAATTGATTTAGCTAGAGCTTCATAAACAGCAGGCGAGGCACTCATAATATTAGATTTTCTGTTTGTTGGTATTTGCGATCGCTCTATTCTTGAGCTAAGTGTCCAATCAACCATTATAGCTGACAAGATTTGTATGGTACACTTGATAATATCAACTCAAGAATAAAGTTTTTGCGGTTATGGGTATCATTCGTCAATACATTGCTCCATTAATAGCGATATTAGTATTTTTCCTGGCTCTGGTAGCAGTCAGCGCTCGCATCTTTTTGCCGGCTGACATGGCTGCCCCGGCGCCGATTGAGGAAGCGATTCCCCAAAAGCAAGCGGCAGTAGTGAATCCAATTTTCTTGGGGCTAAATTATTCCGCTTTCCGTGTCCGCTGATCTGATGTCTGCTCAACTAATACCGGGCTACCGGCTGCGCTCAGGATCGGGACTCGATCGAGCAAAACTGGTAAAGTTTATGCACCGGACTTACCAAGAGCTTTACCCCGATCGGGAATTGGGACATTTGGCTCAAACTGTCGAGCAGTATTTTTCTAACCAGACGCCGGTTTGGTGGGTAGAGTGCCAGAAAAACAGCCAGGAAGAGGCAGAAATTTTGGCGGCGCTGCCCTCGCAGCATCTCAATCCCCAATCTCAAGCCCAAAATCTCCAATCGGTTGTCGGATGTTTGTGGTTGGGAAATGCGATCGACCAAACCACCGGAGAACGCTACGCTTACATTTTTTTGCTGTACGTAGCACCGGAACATCGCCGTTTAGGAGTCGGTGCAGCTTTAGTTATTCATGCTGAAAATTGGGCGCGGGAAAGAGGCGATCGGCAAATTGGTTTGCAAGTATTTCTGAGCAATCAGCCTGCGGTGAATCTCTATCAAAAATTAGGCTATCAAACTCATTCCCTCTCGATGCTCAAGTCTCTTTGAAATATAAATTCTACTGGTTGGGAATCAGGGCTAAAGTCCTGATTTATCCAAATTAGGGGGGCTTCAGTCCTCGCTACAAACTTAAGTAACAGCAGAGATATTCCTTTGTAGTAAGGATTTTAGTCCTGATTCATCCAAATTATGACGACTGAAGTCCTCACTACAAACTTAGGTGACAGCAATTATGAGGACTGAAGTCCTCGCTGCTAACTTAGGTGACAGCAGAGGAATTTGTTTGTAGTAAGTCATATGTTGCACCATTCTCCATTAGCCTTTTATGAACAGGCTTTTCGGGCTGTTCCACAAGAAAATTTATCTGTTGTGGAACAGCCCGAAAAGCCTGTTGCTGACAATGGTGCAAGATATGATTAGTAAGGTACTGCGCGCGCACCCTACAATTATTGAGTGCTGACTGAGTTGCTTAGGAGCATCCTCTGTGCGGTAAAGTTTTTTTATGAACAATAACGACTACTCCAACGCCCTTGAGACTGACACGGAACTGGAAAGCCCTTTGGATCAAATTTATGAATCCGAACCCCCGCTGCCAGATCCCGATGAAATGCTGCCTTTGCTGGAATCCCCGGAACCTCAGCATCGGATGATTGCGGCGCGGGCTTTTTGCGAACTGCAGGACGATCGAGCAATTTCGCATTTAATTAATTTATTGAGAGACGGTTGCCCCTTGGTGCGGGTAAGCGCGGCTTATGCTTTGGGGCGAAATCCGAGTCCCGATGCTGTGGAACCGCTGATTCTTCAGCTTAACTGCGACTGGAACGGTTACGTTCGCAAAGGGGTAGTTTGGGCCTTGGGAAATTGCAGGGATCACCGCGCTTTGCCATCTTTAATTGATGCTCTGAAAACTGATATTTCGGCGGTGCGTTTGTGGGCGGCGAGCTCTCTGGGTCAAATGGCAAAAGTTGGTTACTATGTGGTGATTGCGGCGATTCCACCGTTGATTGAAGCGCTGCGGGGAGATGCTGTGTCTGCTGTGCGAAGTAATTCCGCTTGGGCGATCGGGCAACTGGCCCGCGAATTGCCGAATAATATAGTGTACGCTGGGGCGATCGACGGTTTGATTGAAGCTTTAGAAGAAGATGAAGATATGGGCGTGCGGGAAGATGCTAAATCTTCACTTTTGCGAGTGGGCGACCCGCGCGGATTGCAGATAATTGAAGATTTAGAAATGGAAGGACTTTTGTGATTTAAGCGCCCCCATTACCAATTACCCACTATTAATTATGCCTTTCATCAGTGCTAAAACAGATTTTGGTTTCAAAAAAATATTTGGTTCCCCCCAGAGCAAAGACATTTTGATTAGCTTCCTCAATGCGATGCTCTATGACGCGCAGCCAACCATTGAAGACTTAGAAATTATTGACCCTTACGCCGCGCCGAGCGTTACTGGATTAAAAGATACTTACCTGGATGTTAAAGCCAAAATTACAGGCAACAAAACTGTGATTATCGAAATGCAGGTAATAAATGTAGAAGCTTTTACTAAACGGGTAGTGTACAATGCCGCCAAAACCTACGCAACTCAACTCAGACCCAGGGAAGGATACTCTAAATTAAATCCTCTGATTGCTTTAACAATTACAGATTTTATTCTGTTTGAAAATACCGAAAAGTTTCTCACCCATTTTGTATTTAAAGAACTCGAAGAAAACTTCGAGTATTATAACAGAGAAATCGAATTAGTGTTTGTCGAACTTCCCAAGTTTAACAAAGAACTAGAACAAATCGAAAACCTAATTCAAAGCTGGATTTATTTTATCAAAAATGCTCCCCTCTTCGATGAAATGCCTGAAAAATTTGCATCAATTCCCGAAATTCAAACAGCTTTTTCCATCGCCAGCCGAACTAATTTAACCCTTAAGGAATTAGAGGAAGTGGAAAAGCGGGAAATGTTTTTTGAAGACCAACGCGGTGCTGTTATTAAAGGGATGCAAGAAGGTCGCCAAGAAGGTCTAATTGAGGGGCAAACAGCATTAATCCTGCGTCTACTCCGGCGGCGCACTGGCGAAATCCCACCCGAAACTAAAACTCGCATTCGGCAGTTATCTCTCGAACAATTAGAGGATTTAGGAGAAGTCTTGTTAGATTTTACCAGTCAAGAGGATTTGATAGCTTGGCTGGAATCCGTGTCAGGATGAATTTATAAATTTTGCACTTCTGATACTAAATCCGGCTTTAATACCTCGTTCATTCTTGATTCGCCGCAGGCGGACTGTGTTTGTGTAGTAGCGGTTTCAACCGCCTAGTTCCTAATCTAATAAGTCAGGTTCTCGGCGCACAATCATGTCATAAAGCGGTTGAAAGCTAAACCATCCCATACGGTGAGACCCTACTTGCTGCTGTGTTAAACGCGCACATTCTGGCTTGATGAGAATTGGTTTTCCCGCTGCTTCGGCCATTAACTGCGCTTGACAAGAACGTTCCATTGCAATAAACCACCAAGCCGCTTCATCTACTGTTTGACCTACTGTTAACAGTCCGTGATTTTGTAAGATAATGGCTTTTTTCTCACCTAAAGTTTTGGCTATGCGTTTAGCTTCTTCGATTTCCAAAACAACTCCGGTGTAATCGTCAAATAAACTTTGGTCTTCATAAAACGAACAAGCATCTTGCGTCAGCGGGTCAAGCAGGCGGCCCAAACTCGACCAACTTTTGCCGTAGGGAGAATGAGCGTGGGCTGCTGCAATTACGTCGGGGCGGGCGCTGTGCACTTGGGAATGAATGGCAAATGCTGCTTCGTTTACGGGTTTATTTCCTTCAACAACTTCGCCTTTGTGGTTGACTAAAATTAGGTCGCTGACTCGAATTAAACTAAAGTGCATTCCAAAAGAATTAACCCAGAAATGGTCGAGGTGTTCGGGGTCGCGGACGGTGATGTGTCCGGCAATTCCTTCGCTGAATCCGAAGCGGGCAAATAATCGGAATGCGGCGGCTAAACGTTGTTTGCGGTGGCGGCGTTCTTCTTCAACTGAGTTGAATGTCGGGGGTTGAAAAGTGACTTTGGGGATTTTTATTGCAACCATAGATTTGGGAATTGGGAATTGGGCATTGGGCATTGGGCATTGTTGACTGTTAACCGTTGACTGTTGACTGTTGACTGTTGACTGTTGACTGTTGACTGTTAACTGTTGACTGTTGACTGTTGACTGTTGACTGTTGACTGTTGACTGTTGACTGTTGACTGTTGACTGTTG
>NZ_JAUBPT010000182.1:0-15385 GCF_036700905.1 Microcoleus sp. S13_C3
TATTTTGGCAAACCGATTCAGTCATGGCATTGTCTAGAATACATAGATGATATTTTTTGTCAATGCGTAAGTCCTAAATAATTAAAAAGTTAATTGTTTGTGGATTCATAAATTTAGCTAATCTACTGATACTCTTTAATTTTCATTCCCCATCTTCGCCCTCTTTTTTTTCTTCCTTTTTATTCTTTTTATTGGTTTTTTCTTCCTGAATAGGAGTTCCCGGCTTTAAGGAAGGTTCAGGAGGGGGTATCACAGCACTGTCACCTGGCTGCAAACCCGAAGTTACTTCCACCTGAGTTAACCCTTCTAAACCTAGTGTAATAGGCCTTTTCTGAGCTTTACCTTGACTGTCACGAATCCACACAAAAGGCTTAGACTTCGATCGCACAATTGCCTCCGTATTCAAAACTACTACCTTCTGGCGCTGCTGCAAAATAATCTCCACATTCACTTGACTCCCTGGAATCAAAGTCCGGGTTGGAGCATCGAGTCTTACTGTTGCAGGAACCGTTGGTTGACTGCCTTGATTAGAGCCGTCATTTCCTTTACTATCACCACTTTGAGCAAGAATATACAAGCTTTCCACTCTTCCTGAAAACTGCTTAGGATTGGGGCCAATAATGCTGATGCGGACAGACTGCTTGGGTCTAACTCTAGCCGCATTTAGCGTAGAAAGCTGTATTTTTACGAGTTCTTGTGAAGGATCGCCTAATGTCAAAAGTTCATCACTACGTTTCACTCCGTTGGCATTTTTTACTTTAATATCAAGTACCTTACCATCAATAGATGCAGTCACAATATTGTTCTTAAGTTTTTGTTCTTTTTCTCGGTAATCAAGCTGTAAGCTTTTGAGTCCGCGACTATTTGTGCTAACGTTGAACTGAGCTTGTCGCAGTAGGGAATCAGCAGTAATCACTTCTTTCTGAAGTAGTTGTTCTTTGTCTTGCAGTTCATTTTTTAAACCTTTAAGAGCGAGGAGATCCGTGTTAATTTGAAGCTGTACATCTCGTAAAGTGGTTTTAGCGGTGCGAACTGCCCCTTCCTCCGATTGGAGGGCATCTCCCGAAATATAACCTTTTTCAAATAATACTTTATAATTGGTAAGTTTCCGATCGGCAGCAGCCAAACCCTCCTCAGCGTCAACAACTTTCTTTCGATTATTTGTCAAGGTAAGTTCCTTTTGTTGAATTTCTAATAACTCGTCATTTTGCCCGGATTTATAATTTTGAAGTTTCCCTTGGGCGATATTGAGTGCTTCCTGAGCTTCGGCCACTTTTTGGTGTAAGCTTTCTAGAGTGAGTTTTTGTTTCTGAATCTCCAACTCTTGCTTGATGAGAGTTGTTTTCTGTTCGGGGTTACGAAGGGTAATTAAGTTCTGACCAGATGTGATGGTTTGCCCGATCTTTACTAACACCCGATCGACAGTACCATCATCTGGAGATTTCAGAGTTTGTTGACCACCCAATTCAACAATACCGCTTTCGTTAATCGTATCTTCAATATCGCCAAGTTTGACGGGTATCAAGCGCACTTCTATGGGTTCGGGAGGTCGATTTTGATATAACCCGTAGGCAAATAAGCCGCCGCCGATGCCTACAGTGAGAAAACTAGACCACAGTAGCCATTTAACTCCTGTTTTGAAACTATTTTTTTCTTTATATTTCACTGTCCACTCCCCCCTACAAACTGTAAATAACTGTTAAGTAATTGGACAGAATTAATTACACACTGATTTTTTGCTGATTCTTTACTAGACAAGGCTTGTAGCCCAAATTTTTGTGTAATTAATTGTGTCCTACTACTTAAGCGTGCGCGATCGCCCTTTAACCGTTTTGGTTACTGTTTGGATAAAAAAATGGCAACTTTGGGGCTGAGATATTCTAGCATCTGTTGACGTACCAGGGCAAACGCATCTAAATTGCCGGGAGAATAGTAGTAGTGTTTTGAGGAATAGCCACCGCTATCGGCAGTCAAATCTCTTTTCAATAAACTACAGCTATCGATAATAGTGGCAACAAGCACGGTAAAATTCCCGCTTGTTGACATGATGCGTTTGCCCTGGTTGACGTACTACTTTCTCTCTTCCCTTCTAAGGTCGCTATTTCTTCTGAATCTGTATTGCGTTCTAAGTCGGACAAGGTGAAACCATTGCGAGAAAAAATGCGGGAATATAGTCTTTCTTAGTAACATGAGGTGCTCTTGGGGATTGGGCATCGGGTCTAAAAGCATGGGGCATCGAACTAGCCCGTGTATTTCACTTTCTTGAGAACCCCTATACATCGCAAATGGAGCCATTTTGGGATGGTTAATCGATCGCAAAAACCAGAAAGTTGAGATATAGAGACAAAATCAGGATGTGGAAATATGAGATAATCCCAGCACTTTATCCGGGGAAGATGTATTACCGGGATTTGTCTTAGATTTAACAGATGTTTGGCAGTAATACTAAATGCAGGTTTGATAACGCATTTATCTCTTAGTCTGCGGAGGCAGACTTCGTTTGTGTAGTTGCGGTTTCAACCCCCGAGTGATACAGGGGGTAGCAAACTCGTATTTGGTAGCGACAGCGAAAGATTCACCAACAGCAATATAATAAATTAGAGCAGTACCTCAATCCCAAATCTCAAATCCCATGCCCCTAACGCTTTACAACAGCTTAACCCGTCGCGAATCACCTTTTGAACCCCTCGAACCAGGAAAGGTGCGGATGTATTGCTGCGGCGTTACGGTGTACGATTACTGCCACGTGGGCCACGCCCGCGCTTACATTGTTTGGGACATGGTGCGCCGCTATCTGATGTGGCGGGGATACGATGTGCGCTACGTGCAGAATTTTACAGATATTGACGACAAAATTCTCGATCGCGCCCGCGAAACCAATTCCACAATGGAAGCCGTAGCGGAACGCTTCATCGATGAATATTTCGTAGATATGGACAAGCTAAATATTCTCAGGGCCGATGAATATCCCCGCGCCACCCATACAATCGACGGCATTAAACGGCTGATTCACGAATTAGAAAATAAAGGTTATGCCTATGCTTCCGGCGGCGACGTTTACTACAACGTGAGGCAGTTTGCCGATTACGGAAAACTTTCCGGCCGCAAGTTGGAAGAAATGCAAGCCGGGGCTAGCGGTAGATTGGAAACCGCAGAAATAGAATCTCAAAAAAAGCAAGATTCCTCTGATTTTGCCCTGTGGAAAAGCGCTAAACCGGGAGAACCGGCTTGGGATTCATCTTGGGGAAAAGGCCGCCCCGGATGGCACATCGAATGTTCGGCTATGGTGCGCGATTGCTTGGGCGAAACTATTGACATTCACTGCGGCGGTTCCGATTTAACTTTTCCCCACCACGAAAACGAAATTGCTCAATCTGAAGCCGCGACGGGCAAGTCCCTGGCTAATTATTGGATGCACAATGCTTTTGTGACTGTCAATGGCAAAAAGATGTCGAAATCTTTGCACAATTTTATTACAATTCGCGATTTATTGGATGGGAATTGGTCGGGCGATACAGCTTTGGAAGGAAGCGAGAAGTCAAAAGCGGTGGAACCGATGGCGGTGAGGCTGTTTGTGTTGATGGCGCAGTACCGCAGTCAAATTGATTTTACCGAAGAGGCGATCGCTAATGCTCGAAATGGCTGGAATACCATCAATGAAGGTTTGCTGTTTGGCCTCCGATACGGTTCTCAACTGAATTGGGACGTTGAGAAAACTGGACAGGATGGCAAAGCTGTGCAGGAATTCCAATCAGCGATGGATAATGATTTCAATACTCCCGGCGCTGTGACGGTTTTGTTTGAATTGGCTAAGGAATTGGGCAAGGAAGGTAATGTTTTAGTGCATCAAGGCAAAACAGAAACTTCGCCGGAATTGTTGCAGCAAAAATGGGTAACTTTGGTAAGTTTGGCGGGGGTTTTGGGTTTAGAAGTTCAGCCGGAAGGTGACAGCAATGATGCTGTAGATGGTTTGAGTGATGCGGAGATTGAGGTGATGATTCAGCAGCGGAAAGATGCCCGGAAAGCTAGGGATTTTGCTGAGGGCGATCGCATTCGCAACGAACTTAAGGATAAGGGAATTACTTTAATAGATCAAAAGGATGGTACAACAATTTGGCACCGCAGTTAAAACCAAATTCATAGTCTGTGGAAGCAGACTTCGTTTGGCTCTTAAGCGATTTCAATCGCGGAATTCTAAACACGCTCTAATGTCTTCCTCCGTCAACTCTGGAAAGTCGTCCAGAATTTGTGCAGGAGACATTCCCGCAGCCAGCCAACCCAACACATCATAAACGGTAATTCGCATTCGCCTGATGCAAGGCTTTCCACTGCGTTTACCTGCTTCAATCGTAATGATGTTGTCGCTCATGACAAAACCGAGTTTAGTACATTTTTTTTTAGTGTAGCCTAGTCTTAGAATAAGCGATACAATTTACTCAACTTCGCAATTTGTTCAACATTAGAGCTAATAGCCTAACTCTATGAATACCCTCGACCAAGTGCTAGAAACTGCTTTACAACTGTCCTACGAACAGCAGGAAATGCTGATAAAAATCCTGCAAAACCGTCACCGCGAGAGTGTCCGCGGCGAAATAGCTGCGGATGCTCAACAAACCTTAGCTGATTTCCGTACAGGCAAATTTCGACACCAGTCAGCCGAGGAGGTTATTGCAACATTACGCCAGTCTTTGGACGAGCCGGAAGCATGAGACAACTGGTTCTGACTCCCAAATTCAAACGAGCATTTCGCAAGTTTGTCAAACGAAATCCAGAGATCCAGCAACGTATTGAAGAATCTCTTCGACAAATGGAAGCAGATGTATTTTTTCCAAACCTAGGTACCCACAAACTAGGCGGCAAACTCGACGGTCTTCAGTCCTGCTCTTGCGGCTATGATTGTCGTATCGTGTTCTCGATTGAAGAGGATACGGAAACAAATAGTGAAGTCATTGTTTTACTCGACATAGGCACACATGATGAGGTCTATTAACTGTGTCAGTTATTATTAGACCGAAACTTCAGAAAGAGATTTAATTTTTATTTAACTTCTTCACAAATTCGGCAACAGCCGCCACAAATTCTGCGGTGGATTCATAGGGCAAAACATTGCGGCCCGGCATTAATAAACCTTCCCCATTGGGAAAATGGGCTAAATATTGCGCTAATCTTTCATCCGGTTTCTCTTCCTTACCCGCTTGACTGATGCTTGAGGCTTTTTCTCCCATCACAATGAGTGCAGGTCGATCGAACTTTTGAATCGTACCGCTATAATCCTGGCGCCAAAACCCCGCTAAAAACGAGAAAACCGCGTGCCGACTGTCAGGATTCGCCGCCCCAGCCTGCAAAGCATCCAACCATTCGCTGTCAACTTGTGCCGCATCTCCAAACAGTTGTTTCACAGAAAAAGAACGCAAAAACTCACCGCGTCTGGCGTAGCGGTAAAAAGCGTTTCCCAAGGGAGAATTTAACAAATTCCAGACAATTCTTTGCTGTCTTTCTGTGGAATGTTTGTTCATGACAGCCCAAGCGGGAGGCCCCGCGAGGACTAAGCCGCGAATTAAATTTGAGCCGCTTTCCTGCTGCATTTTTGC
The DNA here is from genome assembly GCF_036700905.1 of Microcoleus sp. S13_C3. NCBI lineage: Bacteria > Bacillati > Cyanobacteriota > Cyanophyceae > Oscillatoriales > Microcoleaceae > Microcoleus > Microcoleus sp. S13_C3. The sequence goes on from NZ_JAUBPT010000182.1 coordinate 5,592, forward strand.
TAAAGCCAAGCCTACAGACAGTAAAGCACCTTGTACGAGGACGATCGCAGGTTTTTTCACTACAGTTTTTAAGAAATACTGCAACTGTGCGGCCCAATCGTCTGGATAGCAAGCCACAGCGGGCATTTCGCAATCGCCGCAGCCCAAAAGGTCGGGATTATAAATCGGATTACTGTTCCCTGCTTTGTACCAACTCTCACAAAATCTATGCCAAAAGATTCTTGACAAACCAACTCCTATCGGATGAATTAATAACAAGGGGATGCTATCTTCTGTCGCCGTAGTTGGGTTATAAATTTCATAAGCACAGCGGTAATTTTGCCATTCGTAAAACAGCGTTGGTGATTTTATAGACGAAATGGTTGACAAATCTTTATTTGAAGGTGGTGATTGCATATTAATCTTTTAATTTTTTACTTGTTTGTTTACTTATGATGCTACGACAATGTGAGTTTTAGCTTGAACATTTGGTGGCGAGTGGGCAATCCTAATCTCTACGTTGCTGCCGAGTGCGTTGAGAAAACGAAATAGGCGTTCCGTAGAGAAATCTAATAATTTACCGCGCATCAATGCTGAGAGTGTAGGTCGATCGATTCCTAATAGCTTTGCTGCTTGGTTCTGGGTTAGTTGGCGTTCCGAAATTAATTCACTAATCTGATGAGCTAGTTCTGCCTTAATCAGTAATTCCTCTGGATTGGGTAGCCCTAAATCAGCAAAAACATTTCCACTACTGGAATGCACTTTTATTTCTTCAGTCATTTTGTTCCTCCAATTCTTGCTGTTCTAAATATTTTTTGTAGTGTTCTTTGGCACGCTTAAGTCGAGATTCAATCAAATCTATATCTTGCTTGGGGGTAGCAATTCCCTGCTTTGATTTTTTTTGAAAAGCATGAAGAACATAGACTATTCCTTCAAATTTTACGGTATATACCGCTCGGTAAGTGTCTCCATCAAAATTCTCAACTATTTCTAGAACGCCAGCACCTTTAAATCCTTTAAGCGGTTTAGCATCAGGATGCTTTTTACCCAGTTGAGCGCGGTACAAAGCAAAACCCATAATTTGCTGAACATCTTCAGGAAAGTCGCGCAAGTCGTCACGGGAACTGCCGATCCATTCAACGGGTTTTAATAGCGACTTCATAATCTTAATTATATTATTTATATCATATCGTTTATCATAAAATAGAGAGTGACACGATCGACAACAATATCATTACTCAATTTTGTCAGAATAATCATGTCAGAACAGCGGATTACCATTTCTTTACCTAACTTGCTGCTAATTGTAGCATCGTCCTTGCTGCTAGTGCTGCTGTGGCAATTGCGGAGCCTGCTAGTAATTCTGATGATATCAGTTGTGCTGGCTGCTTCGATCGTCCCGATCGTGAATTGGGCCCAAACGATGCGGGTTCCCCGCTGGCTGGCGGTGATTATGGTTTATTTAACTCTCATCGGCGGATTTAGTGGGACGGTAGTGTTAATCGGGCCCACGGTCATCGAACAAATAGAGTTACTGCTGCGGCAGTTACCCGTTTATGTCGAAAGCCTGGAAACCTTAGCAACTAATTTATTGAGTCGGCTAACCGACGATGCCCCTGCCTTAGTAGGTCAGTTGGTGGACACTCAATCGCTGACTAATTGGCTGATTCGATCGAGTCAACAACTGGTTTTGCGATCGTACAGTTTAACGAGAGGCATTCTAGGCGGTTTTTTCAGCTTAGTTTTAGCATTATTTATTTCCGGTTACATGGTTGCGGACAGCGACACATTAATCAAAAGTTTGGTGCAATTTTTCCCTAAACCTTGGGATACAAGATTAGCTGCACAAGCCGCGCCAATCGGTCAAAGAATGGGGAGTTATATTCGCGGGCGAGTGTTAGTTTCTGGCATTTTAGGGATATTTATTACCACAGGTTTGAGCATTTTGGGAATGCCGGAATTTGCTTTAGGCTTGGGTGCGATCGCAGGTGTGACAAACTTGATTCCCTTCATCGGCCCAGTATTGGGAGCAGTACCAGCATTAATCGTAGCATTAGCTAAAGGTGGCTGGGTACTTTTGTGGGTATTACTGTTATTTGTAATCATCCAGAATTTAGAGACTTACGTACTCGATCCTTTGCTAGTTGGTTCATCAGTTGGTGTGCATCCTTTATATCAATTGCTGTCTGTCCTGGGAGGCGTTCAAGTATTAGGAATTATTGGAGCAGTCATTGTGCCGCCTTGGTTTGCGGGAGTAGCAGCTTTGATTGAGAACTTGTATTTAAAACCGAAACTTAGGAGTGAACATCGAGAGGCAATAGATCGGGCTAAAAATAATTCTGACTTGCCACCTCTTACACCTTCGGCGTGACAGCAGGGGAGAAAAGGAGAAGGGGAGTAGGGAATTGAAACATACAATTTATATCGTTTCTGTTGGCATCGGAATAATAATTTTCGGAGTTCAGCGCTTACGTGACCGATCGCGGGGACACTCGTACTTGGGTATAATTCCGTAGTTGCCAGGTTTGATCTTAAATTCAAAACAGCAATTTTAACATCCCAGAAGCCGTTTGATATCAAATCCGTTGGCATCGGAATTATTCATCTCTCTCTTCTCTTCCTCTGCGTCCTCTGTGTCCTCTGCGGTTAAATCATTCCGGTTCAACCGGATGTGATATGACTCCAATTATTCGATCGCTACCATTGACACTTCAACAGTATCTACAAGTCTGCCGACTAATGACTGATGACTAAAAACTAAGGACTAATTGCCACTTCAATGCGGCGGTTGCGCTGCCGATTAGTATCCGAACTATTGTCTACCGAAGGGCGACTTTCCCCATAGCCGATCGCCACCCAATGATACTTCTGACCGAGTACACCCGACAAATACTGCACCACAGCCTGAGCCCGCGCAAACGACACATTGCGATTATCCGCCGCTTCCCCCGCGTCGTCAGTGTGGCCCGCAACCCGCACAGTTGCCCCCTCGTAATTGCTCAACTCCGCCACCAAATTGTCCAAAATCGCATTAGTACCCGCGCGCAAAGAAATGCTGCCAGTATCAAACAAAACATCGCTGGGCAGAGTCACCATCAGCCCATCCCCCCCAAACACCGGATTATTGGCATTCTGTGGGGTAGTATTCACCGTTTCAGGGTTCAGACTCGGGCTGCTGCCGATCGCGGGTAAAGCAGGGGCAATACTTGCCGCCGTTTCCGGCCCCGCCAATTCCCGCGACATCAACTGCAAACGCTTTTCCAAAGTTTCCGTCGGCCGGCTGCTGCCCAACTGACTCTCCAAAGCCGCCGTGCGGCCAATCAGCGCGTTGAGTTCGCCCTGCAACTGTCTCAAATCCGACTGCAATTTCTCTCTCTGGGCAGGACTGAGTTTTGACTGGGGAGTCGGTGTAGCGGTTGGTGGCGGCAGCGCCGGAATTGGCGTTGCTGGGGCGCGTTTCGGGCTGGAGGTCAAATTTTGAGTTCCACGCAGCAATCTCTCTGCCAGCGGCATCTCCGTCGCGCCTGACGGAGAAATTTGAGCGATCGCCATCCCCAAAACCCACGCAAAACCGCTGCCCACCCCCAGCAGCAGCAGTCGAAAAATCAGCGACAGTAAAAGCAAACCTTTTCCCCGCGACTTGGAGACGCGAGTGGGGGGGATTGAAGGTTTTTGGTTAAAAGATCGCGTCATATTTCATCCCTCTCCGTGTACAGACCAGATTAATTTCGATACTATCTTACCTATCCGATTGGAAATTTGAGATTTGAGATTTGAGATTTGTCCTCCAATCTACAATCTAAAAAAGAAACCCGGTTTCTATAAATCTGGGGTTTGGTGGCGAAGCATCGAGGCAGAAACCGGGTTTCTAGTCCGTTGCCTGCAAGGCTGAATCTGTTGGATAATTCAGTAAAACTTTTGGAAAAAAAACCGATGACTGACCCTCTAAATAGCCCTTATCCCGTTCCTTGGGAATGGATTAGTGCCACTCATGCTAAAGTGAGTTCCACTGCCGGCACAGGCCTCCGCTATTATCGCAGTCCCTCCCTAGTTTCAACTAACGGCCAATACGCAGCTTACAGTCGAATTGAGTTGCAAGTACAGCCGGAATTCTCCCGGTGTCGGGTTAGCAGCGTCATGTTTGTGGAAAATCTCAAAACCGGGGAACTGCAAACAGTGGCGGCTGCTTCGCCACTGGCCGAAAGTGGGATGTATGCTAGCGATGATACAGATATGTCCGGGACGATCGCCATTTTAGTGCCTGTTTCTTGGAATCAAGACGGTTCCCGCATTCTCGCCCGCGAATTTGAAGCACTTTTCAACTCTTCCGATATGTCCGACTACGGTGTCATTTGGGACAAAAATGATAATTACACTTATACCGTTGCTCCCGCTCGCAGTCTTTACACTCATGCTGTATTGTTGGGTTGGAGTCAAGTTTGTCCCGGACAAGTTCTGTTCCGCGCCGGCAATTTGGGCGATCGATCTTGGCCTCTTTGTGCAGTTGATATGACAGGGCAAACGGTAGCAGTCACCGAGGACAAACCCCTAGTTTTCGGCAGTCAAGCCAGCACAGACTGGATCGAACCTAAAACTCGTTTTTAGATATTATGGCGGCATTTTCTTTGATCTGGCAAACAATTTTTTTAGTGTCAGGTCAGTCTTTCAACCAATTCATTTTGACCTTGGGGCTGATTATTTTAGCTGTTGTTGGTGGTTTAACAGCCTTTATTTTTATTCGTATTTTCCTCAATTGGTTGCAAGCGAAATTGGAGGAAAACCGCCCTTTTTTTATACGCTCGTTCACCAGAAAGACTGCCAATTCAACCGCTAATATTTCACAACCTGAAAAGTTTTTTTTAGAACCCCGCTTCGTAGAAAGTGACGGCACTTTAGCGGCTACTATTTTTGGAGGAACCAGCGATATTTCAATAGGGATTGAGCCGGAGATAAACTGCGAAAATTCAGCAGCAGTTGCCTACCTATACAAGCCGATCGCTCTTTGGCACGGGCGCTTGATTTTGCCCTCACACGAACAGCGCCAGCCCTACGGTTCAGTGTTTTTTGAAGTAATAAATGCACCAAAAAAATATAAAAACTTTCTTGGCAAAACAGCATTTTTGAAATGGAGTACAAATCGCGAAGTACAGTTTTTTGTCCACGCAGTCAGTCAAGATATAAACTTCACACAACAAACGAAAAAAAGTCAAAAATCTGGCAACATCCATCCCGATAGATTGAACGGCTGGCGAAATGTCGGCCCTTTAGAAACTCTAGCAGGCAGCAGACTCGAAGACAGCGTGACTGTGATGCTACGCAGGCCCGTGATTGCGATTAAGTATAGCAGCAGCGATCGCCAGGAACTCACGATCGATCGCGAACCAGTACAAATTATCGGACGTTTCTGCGCCTTAGTCACAATTTTACAGCGAAAAGAAGGCGACAGCGACAAATTTATTGTCCGGCATTTCAACAAAACATCTCAACAATTTGACGGCGCCGCCGAAATTATTCGGATTCCACAAGTACAGCCCGACAAACATGGCGTAGCGAGGTCTACCAATCACCTGATCGAACAATCGCCATTAAATCCAGAGGGCTGGTACATTTACGGCGAAAGAGACGAAGACAGTATATTTGTAGTACAGGCAATCGAACCCCGCAAAATTGCTCAATTAATCCCAGATGAAACACATTTCGGAGTAAAAAAATCTCTCGCTTATTTAAGCAACAAAAACTGGGAAAATACACCAGCCCAAAAAGGGCAAGCAAAAAGAGTATTGTTAACCCCAAATGATGCTACAGAAAACGCTTCAATCTCTCCTTGGCAAGAAGGAGATATCGGGATAGTGATTCACAGTTTCGGGGGTATCGGCGGCAAAAAAGGCGAACGGCAACCCCTGGGAATTGTCACCGGACATTTTGCTTTTGGAGTAGCAAAAGTAGTGCGCGATCGCTTTACCAGCGAACTGCGTTTTGACATAGAATACAAACAAGTTTACGCCCACAATCCCGACGGAATTGTTGCCGGTTCCAGCAAATGGCAAAGCTACATGGGAGACTTGCAGCGTGGCTGGTTGGGCGATCGCCCGGTTTGCGATATCATCTGTAAATTAGACTCCGTGTGTTGCGACTACGATTTTGACGGCATCACCTTGTCGCCTTTAACCGAATTAAACCAGCAGCTAGATATCATGATGGCCCGCTACCGCAGCGGAGACGGCACCGGCGCAAGTTTAGTCACGCCAGCAACTTCTTGCGTCCAAGATTCAAGTCAGGCAATTTACGCGACAATTAAAAAAATAACTTCCGAAATAGAGTCAAATCCTCAGATTCAAGACTGGTTGAAAACACATCCCACCGACGCACAAACCCAAAGGTTTCACCAGTTAGTAGCTTTAGGAGAGAGTTTAGAAAAAGTATTAATGCCCCTCGGCATTGTGCGTCCAGATTGGCGAAAAAATTCGAGATTAGCGGGGATTGATTCTGAACTAAAAAAAACCTTTTTTGCTGGTATAGCAACCCTGATAAAAGCTGCTATTAGTTACCGAACAATGTTGCCGAGGCGCACCCAAGATGAAATCGCCAAAGTTTTATTAAAACAAGGAGCTTTTTTGTGGATAATTCGCACAAATCAAGTCGGAGGATTTGACCCAGATATTGAGCCGATCGCACCAACCGGCCTTTGAATCAGCAATCGCTTTGTAGATGATCCCGCGATTGAAATCGCTACTAGAAAAACCAAGTCTGCCTCCGCAGACTAAGAGATTGATATCATGTCCGGTCAATTACCCTGATTCCTGTAGGGGCGGGTTCACCAACAATATTTGCTAAAAACCGACAATCTCAAAAACCCGCCCCGGCCGATGTATTATGCGCGATCGATCGGACATGGTAAGAGGCAGCATTTAAGCGGGATTTGGTATCAGTCAACAGTCAACCGTTAACAGTCAACACTTAACCGTTAACAGTCAACAATCAACCATTACCAAGGAGTGACTTGAACTTTGCCACCCGGTGCGAAAACTACGCGGAAATCAGCCAGCGGTTCCGCAGGTGGCCTGGTGCCAACCGGTTTGTAAAGCAACTCCGACAACGGCGTTTCGGATCGATCGACTGCTGCCGAATTTTCCGACTTGTAACCGACAATCGCCCCGTCTTGGGCCACACTCACCCGATAAACCAACTCCCCATCAACCGGAGGCTGATTCTTCACAACTCCGTCAATTTGCTGGGAAAGTTTGCCCCTCAACAGCTCAATTTGCCCTGGATCGGTAATTGGCACGGCTGCCACATCTGGGCTTGCCAAACCTTCAGCAACAGGACTGGGCGTGCTTTGCGGCGAAGTTCTCGACTGCGGTGTGGCCAACGGTGAAGCGTCCGGCTGCGGCGCGGGGCTCGGAGTCGGCGAACTCGATTCAGCGTTCGGAGTTTGAGTCCCAGGCCGCAAACCGTTAGCAGGGGGCGTGGGATTGGGATTAGGCGAACCCGATCCGCCCGGATTTGCCGTCCCCTGATTCTGGCCTGCAGGATTCGGCTGCCGCACCGGATCTCTCGGGCGCTGGACTTCGGGCACTGGCACCAAGAAAAACGCCATCGCCGCCAAAGCCAAACTCGACACTCCCACGACTGCCGGCAAACTCCGCTTCGCCAAAGGTTCGGCCGACTTGACGTAACGCTTGGAAATTGGGGTTAATTGCAGCGACAATTCCGGCAGCGTCTGCGTGTCGGCAAAAAACTGATCGATCGCCTCTACCAAGTCAAATAGCTGTACCGTCGTCAAATCAACTTTTGCCGACACTTCTGTTTTTTGATCGATTTGGGTTGGGCTGCCTGTGGAGGCGGGTAGAACGGTCAATCGGTGCAAATTCCCGTCAATTCTGTGCAACTGCACCATACCCAAATTCGGGCCGTAGCGATCGGGATAATGCACTCCGCTCATAAATTCTTGAGCGTAGCTGCTGACGGCCCTCACCAAGCTTTCAAAAAAGTCTCGTCCCCCGCTTAGGGGCTCGCGGAGACCGTTCACATAGCATTCAGCGCTCATTAATATGGAAAGCACCGGCCGTATATCTAACTGGCTGGCTGCAGATCCATCGCTCAACCCTTCTAGAACTAGGGTGCAATTTGGCAGACTGTACTGACGCCTAATAGTCATTTTTTATTCAACTTCTCCATCAAACAGGCTAACCCAGAAGCGCTGCATTCCGGCTGTGCCTGTACAAAATAGCAGTTTGCTCAACAAGTTCAAAGCTAGTTCGTTGAGCTTGTCGTCGGAATCGTAAGCTGCAACTAGCGATCGCTTGGGGTTCATGCGCGATCGAAAGTGAGCTCGAAAGCGTTCTAAATACTCCGCCAGCGGCTGGTTCTGGTTGAGGGGGATATTTTTCGATCGCAACTGCTGGGAGTCTAGCAGCAACTGCCGAATTGTGGCGGTTAACTTACGCGCCATATTACAGGCGATCGCCACCAGCGCTTTTGCCTCCACAATGGTTAGGGAGCGGCGCTGGGTATAGCGTCTCAGCGGGTTAGTATTACGCATCAGCCAAAGGGCAACCCGATTTTTGATAATTGATTCCAATTCCAGGTCCTTTGACACAGCCAGCATTTCTTCGGCACCTCCGAGATACAAGGCTTCGATCGCCAGCAACATCAAGTCAATTTGCAATCTGGATCGGCGGGGACATCCCCCATCGGAGGGCGACAAGTCTGGCAAACTGTCTAAAATCAACGGGTTTGACTGGGTAAGCGAAGTTTCTGACGGCATTAATATCACGGCAACATCCATTCCAAACAAACTATACGGGCACGGGGGGTCTTGAGCAAGACAAATTCTCAACCAAGAACTTCTCTGGGATACTTTATTTTTATCATTGACTTTTAAGTATATTTTCTAATTTAGCAGCAACCGACCGTCACAGGCGAGCTCCGGCGGGAGTTCGATCGCCCACTCCCCCACCCCCGCCGCCGCTTTGTGATTCCTTGCTTCATGAGGGGAGAAGGGGAGAGTCAATCGATTTTAGATTTTAGATTTTAGATTGAAGCATTGACCCCACGGATGAATCCGGGGGCAAGTTTCATCGGATACAGGTTTTTTATTTCACCGGTCCTGAGTCTGCTTTCGGAATGAATCCGGCGGCTTGTATCCTGGATGCTTTCGGTCAGAAAGCGACAAAGAATTACCCATTTCCCATTTCTTCTTCTCTATTGGGATCAATCAATGTTCCTGCTTCTGGGGTTGCACCGCCGCTTCTCTTTGAGCCGTAAAATCAGTAGCCGCCGCCTTATCAGTTAGACTAATTTTTCCCTTGAGGGTTTCTTGCTCCACAATTCCGCGCATTTTAACAGAACTGTTTTGACCGGTTGCTGTGGAGTCGCTGCAACCAGCTAAATTAGGAACCGCACCCGACAAGTTCAATCCTTGAGTTTCCCACTTACCAAATAGAGAAGGTTTCTCCTCGCCTGTTTTTTCCCTGGCCTCCCTGCTGCCCGATCGCAAATTACCGCTTAAATAAACACCGGATTGCTCGATTGTCAATACCAAAACATCAGATTTCAGACATTCGGGCAAACTTTTAGGATCGAAGCGATAATTTCCCGCAATTGCCGGGGCCGCCTTTAAATTTGTTTCGCCGTAAGCACTCACTACTTTAAACAGCAGCGCCACTAAGCCGATCGTAACCCCGTAAAATGTCAGCGATTTGAGCCTTAAATGATTCATAATCTTGGTAATTAGTAATTGGGCATTGGGCATTGGGCATTGGGCATTGGGCATTGGGCATTGGGCATTGGGCATTGGGCATTGGGCATTGGGC
>NZ_JAUBPT010000183.1:0-15243 GCF_036700905.1 Microcoleus sp. S13_C3
TAATCCTCAGTTATTCTTGTTGTCTGTGCAGAAGGAGAATTTTTTGGAGTTGGAGAAGAGCCTGCTGAAGCTGGAGACGAAACAACATTTGTTGGGTTCGAGTTTGGAAAACCATTAGTTTTTCCCCACCAACGACCGCGCAAACAGTCAACAATCCATCCTGAAGGGTTAGATATTTGCTTTGTTTGGCTTCTGATTTGCAGCAGGTTTATGGCTGCTTGAATTTCTTCTAAGTTGTACTGGAGGACGCAAACTCTCAATTCGGGATTCATCCCTCCTGTGGCTTGCATAACTATCTCGACAATCTGAGTCGCATCGGGGTTGGTAATTGCAATCGCTTCAGAGTTAGGAATTGCATTAGGGTTGGCAATTTCAGTCGTTTCGCAATTGACAATTGCAACCACTTTGATAATTTCAGTTACATCAAGGCTGGAAATTACAACCGCTTCAGAATTGGAAATTACAACCGCTTCAGAATTGGAAATTGCAACCACTTCAGAATTGGAAATTGCAACCACTTCAGAATTAGAAATTGCAACCACTTCGACAATTTCAGTTGCATCGAGGTTGGCAATTGCAACCGCTTCGACAGTTTCAGTTGCATCGGGATTAGTAATTGCAATTGGTTCGACAGTTTCAGTCGCATTGGGGTTGGCAATTGCAACCGCTTCGATAATCTCAGTCGCATCAGGATTAGTAATTGCAATTGGTTCGACAGTTTCAGTCGCATCGGGGTTGGCAATTGCAACCGCTTCGACAATTTCAGGAACTTGGGGAGTAACAGGTGAAGATGTTTCAGGACTTAACGGAACAGCTTTATTGGTAGCTATTGGTGATTTGGCGGTAGAGATTGTTGGATTGTCGAGGCTGTTGAGTTCTGTCAGCAGTTTTTGCGGGGGTTTAGAGGTCAAACCTCTTTGTTCTGGAGTGCAAGGCATTGCCACATCGACTGCCTGACTGTTATCTGAATTAATTCTCAGACATTCAGCGGTTGGGGCGGAACATTTATTTTCACTAGGGGTTTTTAGTTCTTGTTCTGAATTTTTATTTAATTCAGTGCTTTTAGATTTGAGCCCAGTTACAAGCTGTGGTTTTTTATCTGGTGAGGTTAAATTTTCTTCCTCTTTAGAAAAATTTAAAAAAACAGCAGCAACATTTTCAGTGCTTTGCTGTTCTTTTTTATCCTCTGTAAAGAGTACGGCACCATCAGGGTTTGAACCCCCTGTTTGCTCAATTTTTGGCTGGTTCAGTCGATTTTTTGACTGCTTGCTCAGTTTTTGGAATTTTGAATGGGTATGAGTGAAGGGGCGAACGTCGCCCAGGTGCTGCACTGCTATGCGGAAAATGCCACGCCCGTAGTTTTTAAGGATTTTGACCAAACCAAGTTTTTCGAGCTGCTTCAGGGCTGTCCGCCTGGTGTTGGGGCTGTAGGGTTTGCCGTTGCGGACTCTTGTGGCTCGTTTTTCGCCCAAGGGGATGCAGTTGATGTCGATTTCCTCTGGTTTGCCGCCGATGCAGGTTCTGTACAGGTAGAGGGCGAGTTTGACGGCGCTGGGGGTAGCTCCTTCTAGTATGTCGGCTAGGGCTTCATAAATTGCGGCGTGTCGGGCGAATGGCGGTTTGTGCCAGGTAGTTGTATCTGCAACCATTTTTTATTCCGGGGTAAAAATGAGCGTGTTACTTTTAGCGACTGTAGTGGTCGCTAGAAGCGTGCGAGAGGGGTTGTTATCAATTTGGTCGCGGGGTATCCGCTCCCGTTTGCAGCAGGAAGGCGGGATGCGCTCCATCGCGCTGCATTGGCGATCGATCGTCGAGTGCGCGATTATTTTTTCCATCCTGCCAGGTCGATCGTCGCGGGATGTGGTGGCGGATCAGTCTTATCAGACTTATAAGAGTTGTAATCAAAAGCTGAAACTCAGATACAGCAAGAGTTTCAAAAAATCATAATCCCGGGATGTGGATGAGATTATCCTGGGATGTGGATCAGATTGTCCTGGGATGTGGATGTTTTTGTAATCAAGCTCAAACCCTGACAATGTAAGGGTTTGAGCTTGATTTTTAAATTTTTTTTTGTGATTACACGGCTGCTGTCGGCTTGATTACGGCAACTAGCCCTTTAGGATCGCTGGATCTCGCTAATTCTGAAAATAGGAGTATTTGAATGCGTTTGCCTGCATAGCTATCCGCGAGATACTGGACAAAACTGGACAACCAGCTCAAATCAGTAAAGATACAGCCCGGTAAAGTCTGGACTGAGGTTACGTTAAGAAAGTCATGACACCCGCCAGATACGCAGCCAGCCCCAGGCTCTGTCGCTGCGATCGCTCAAATTGAATAACAACTTGAATAACCAATTTTTTATTGCTCGGGCGTAGAGAATTTTTGCTTGCTGTTGATTAGTAAGGCTTTTGCTGGGTAACATCAAAATTCTCCAACGTGGCTAAAATCGACACAGCCCAAGGTCAAAGTTTTTTATCTGCTTGAAGTCACGATCGTAGGATAAAAAACAGTAACCCAATCTATGAGCAGCTTTGGGTAAGTTTTCCGAAGCAGCGACCTGTGAGGCGACGAGTCAGTTTGGTACGAGTACCGCGCACCAAAACTGAATTCAACAGCCGACAAGTTTCAAACCCCCATCGATCTAAAATCTCCAATCTCAAATGCGATCGACTTCACTCAGCGATATCCAATAGAGCGAGCAATTTAGTCTCTATTTCCGGGCTGACAGTCCGCTGACCGCGCTCTATCTGAGCAATCAGCGACTGTGAAACCCCCAACCAACCAGCTAATTTTCTCTGAGTCCACCCCTTACCTTCACGGGCTTTTCGCACGGAAGCACCTGCTATCGAGAGTGGTTTTGCCGAAGCGCGCTTTAATTGTTTGGGTTGGGTCTTCTTTGAGATTAAAAGTGGGATGGGTTCTGGCTGAAGGATGGTAATTTTGGCCGCCAGCCAGCATTCCAGGTAGCCTTTTGGGTTTCTTTCCTTGTTCTCAGGCTGAAGTTTATCTGGATAAGTTTCCGGGTCAAATTCTATTTGCCACTCCAGATTCATTAATAGTTTTAAGGCACTATCCCAGCTCTGCTTTAATTTGTAGGCTTTGCGATTATCGCTGCGAGCTGAGTCAATTTGTGGAGATGGTAAAATCGCTTTTAGTAGCGTTAAAACTCGGTATTCACCACTGGCGTGAAATCGGCTTTCTATGGTGACATGAATTGCTAGTCTTAAGGCAAATTCGTTATGGTACGGATCGATTCTCAGCACTTGCTGGGAAAGATAGCCAAACTGATATAACGCTTCTCTCGACTTGGCTCCAGCTCGGTTCAAAAAATCCTGAGTCCACAATCCGGGTTGGACTGTGATGTAGATTTCATGGGGGTTGTCTATCTTACCTTCAAAATTTAACTGACCTTGGGGTTTGATGTAGACATTCCACATTCTCCCTACAGGAGCACTAGCTATAATTTGCCCTTTCTTGTTCATTCCCTCAATCCAAACAGCTTTGACCAACAAACAATCAAGGGCAAATGCTGTATTAGCAATCTCTAGCAGTTTTTCTATTTGAGTTTTTTTGTGATTTTTATCCCATCCCATTTCCTTAACAATATCGCTGGCTTTTAGTGTAAAGCTGCTGTGCCAAGGAGTCTCTTGTTTCATGGTGTGAGCTGCAAAAATAATGTGCAATTTTGCGCTGGTAAACCCAAACTTATCAATGATTTGCTGGGCTTCGTTCCAAGGCAGCAGGGTAATGTCACCTGGGCTGGAAATGTAATGCTCGATATAATTGTTTGAGTTACCCTTTGCTTCATGTTGAAAAACAGCAATACTGCTGGCAGCTTCATACCACAAATCAGGTCGGATCTGCGCGCGGAGACTGGAAGCCATCAGAGCTGCTGTTGGAACAGCTTCTACAGATTTATTCTTGAATAATGGGGGTTCGGTTACTGGAATTGGAAGGGGTGCAAGTTCTAAGATTTTTGCCAACTGAGCTGCTGATAGATTTTGTATATTTATTTGTTGTAGTAATTCATCGGCAGCATGATATCCACACGCACTAATTATCTGAGATTCTGTCCGGGATTCGGATTTGGGTAAGGATGCGTCAGGGTGAAAAGCGATCGTTCCAGGCAGAATATCCGATAGGTTTTGTCCTCGCTCGCAGATATCTAATTGATTCAGTATCCACTCTGCATTCTTTTCCAGAAAATCAGATATAAAGTATTTCTCGAATGTTTTTTCAATAGTTCCTAATAATTGTGGGGTGATTTTTAAATCGCGATACGGTAAGTGTTTTATTCCACTGTTTTGAGATATAATTGTTTTCAAAACATGATGCAATCGGGTAGCAATATTCACTAATATTGAAGATAGGAGTTTACCTTCTCTACCTAGTTTGAGAGCGTATTGTTGGATGCGATCGCGGTCTCTCATAAGGACAATGTGTTTTCAGGTTGCCACATATATCGAATCAAGCAAGATTTAACCCGCCGACTATTAATGGTAAACTCCTCAAGGCGATCGGTGCTTGCTACAACCAACAAAAAGCTGTTTTGCGATCGAAATTACCGTCAGACAGAACAACTTATCAAAAAATTCACAAACTGACTCACAAGCTTGCATTGCCTCATAAATAACTACCTCCACAATGCAATTCGTTTATTATAGATTGTCTGGCAGCTAATCAGATCGAAGGCGATCGATAAAAACGATGGGTAGAAACAGTCGATCGATTTCAGCAGACAGCCCCATCGAAACTTTGTTGTTATACCAAATTCATAAAATATCGCTAAATATCTACCCCCTCAACTCCCCCGTTCGAGGGGAGGAGTTAGAACTGCCTCTGTAGCAGAAATTTATGAAATTGGTATTATTCCCCACCATTTTGTTTCAAAACCGCCTCAATTTCCGCCAGCTTTTGGCGCAAAACCTCCTGCAACTCCACCAGTTGTTCAACCTCAGCTTGCTCCAACACTTGCGGTGACAGCTTTTTCAAATTCCCGGTTGCCAACTTGACCTGCTTGAACGGGCGGGCTGCTCCTGGGAAATCATCCAGAGTGGAACTGATAATTTCTTGCACCAATTTACGAGTTTGGGTCACTGACAATTTATCGGCAATAACTTGATTAGTTGTTTTAACTCTAATCGGCAGCGCTTCTTCCTCTGGCAAGACTAAATTTTTAGCAGAGAGTTTAGAAAGAGCCATTGCATGAACCCCTTTAAGTCCTAATTGCCTGATAGCAGTCTTAAGGTCATCAGCCAAAGACAGCATCGGGAAAATGTTGGCATCGATAGAAGCGGGATTGAGCTGCAAATCCAACAGTGTCCGCAAAACGGCCAACTCTTGTTCATCCAAACCCAAAGCGGCCAAACCCTGTTGCTGCTCGTCAGGTGCCACCGTCACCAACTCGGAAACCAAGTTCATCCGTTTTTGCGCGTTCAAGCGTCGCACCACTGTCGAGAGAATGCGGGGGATAGTTGCAGCTTCCAAACCCGTATTTTCAGACAACTCCCGCACAATAGCTTCTGCTTTATCGAGGGGATTGAGATCTTCCCGGTGCAGGGAAGTCAGCAGTGCTTTGCGGTGCAAAGCCGCGGGTTCTGGAACGATCACAGCTTGTAAAGTTTCCCAGCCCAGATTTTTAGCGCTGCGCCAGCGCCGCTCTCCGTCGAATATCACGAGTTCTCCCCGTTGAATCAAGATAATGGGTTGCAGTTGTCCGTCACTAGCGAGGGAACGGGACATGGACTCGATACTTTCCGGCAAAAATGTCTGTCTGGGTTGTTCAGGATTAGGCTGAATTTGGTCTAGTGAAATGGAGAGGATACCGCTGGCGGATTCTAGTTGTTCTCGCAGTGCAGTCAGTTGAGATTCCAATTCCGTTGAACCAGATTTTCGCAGTTCTTCAATTTCTGCTTTGAGTTCCTGAATCTCGGTTTCAGCTTCAGAGAGGTGCATTGACTGCTTGGCGGATGAAAAATAATTTCCCAGGTCTGGAGCTTTACGGGCGGCCATAGCGATTTTTGATTTTTGATTGGGGATTGGAGAAAGTGAGTTCATGGCTCTTAGTCAGAAACGAAGGACTTGTTTTCGCTAAGCAAGCAAGTTGTGAGTATGAATCAAATACTATTTCTTTTTTTTGCCTTTTTTGGCAACAGCCGGAGCAACTTCATTTCCCATTAAGGTAGCCAGGTGCTTAACAATTTCTTTGAAGTCGCCTAAAGCTGGGTGAAGGGGGCGGTAAATGTGTAAGGGCAACCCTTGACCGCTGGCATTGACAAATTCTGCACTGTCCCGAATTGGTGGAAAAACGCGGATATTCATCTGCTCTAACTGGGCTGGCAAGGACTCTAAAAGTTGTCGGTGGACGGCTCGTTTAGTATCGTATTGGTTGGGTACAAACCCTAAGATTTCTGGTTGCGGCTTGAGGCGTAATTGTTTGCAATGGTGGTAGTACCACTCCAGCAGGTGAGCTGCTCCTTGAATTGATTTTGGTTCGAGCTGTACGGGCACTATTATATGAGTGCAAGCAGTTAGTGCCATCAAGGGCAAGGGGCCGAGGGTAGCGGGGCAGTCGAAGATAATTAGGTCGTGTTCTAAAGGATAGTCGCTCAGGCAATCGCCTAGAAGATAAGCGCCACGCTTGTGCAGAACTAACTCGTCTGCTGTTTGTGTCAGCGTCATTCCGCCTTGACAAACGGTTACATTATTGGTGTGGGGACTCCAGCTAGGAGTAAGAGGCCAAGAGCCATTGAAGCTTTCTCGCATTATGGCGGATAGTGTGTGTTCTGGCTCTGGCGGATTTAGACCGCAAAAAAGGGTCAGGGAGCCTTGGGGGTCGAGATCCATAATGGCTACTTTCAAACCCCTTAACCCCAGTTCGTAGGCGAGGTGAACTGAAAGTGTGGTTTTGCCAGTGCCGCCAGCATTGCTGATGACTGCTAGTCGAATTTGCATGGTTTTGAATTAAGTAGATGATTTAAGTATGATATATCGAGAGTAGGCATCAGATATCGATATATGAGAGCCTCACGGTAAACCACTGTTGGGTTCCACGTTGAAACAGCAACTTAATATTTAGTCGGTCGAGCAGAATCTCGTCAAGTTTAGTACCAGACAAGACAGTTTAAAAGGATGTTCGTTCGATCGCTCGATTGAAACCGAACTTCATATATCAATATCTGAGCTACGTTATAACCGCCGAGTTAACTTTGAAAAGCATCTTGGGATGACGAGCGTACAATCTACCGAAATGCAATCAAACTTCATATATCAATATCTGAGCTAAGCGAGCGCCATCCAACTTTCTCTTAAGAGATGCTAGCAGATGCCAGAACCGTTTCGCAGTGGGCAAGCAGCAATTGGTTTGAAAGCTTTACACGCTGTTCCTATTGTTGTCGAAGGTCAATTTTGGGGGATGGTGGCTTTTGACGACTGCCGGAAAGCAAAGCATCAAGGTTTGGCTGAACTGGCGATGCGTGAAAACGGCGACTGTTTGTATTGGTAGTGCCATTGAACGCGATCGTACCCAAGCAGCAATCCGGTAATGCCTAACAAGAACGAGTCGCCGAACAAGAAGCGCAAAACCGTTTATTGGAGAATCGCGATCGCCGAACAAGAAGCTACGGCAAAAGCTGTCAACGCCTCACTAATTTTGGAAAACTTCGATGAAGCGGTCAATACCACCCTGCAATTTCTTGGGGAAGGATCGGGTTGCGATCTGATTAATATTCTAGAAAATTTCTTCGATATCACCCAACAGCTAAAGCTGGATTTTTCAAGTCTGCATCTATCTTTACGACTCTCCGCTCACTTGCTGCTTCGATCCGCAGCAGCAAGTGAGCGGATTTAGTTTAGGTGGAATGTGGCAGCGGGCAGAGTAGATTGGCGCTCAGTTGGAGATTCAGAGCGAACTGGGAGGGGGAACAAAGGTTATTATTGTTGTATCTGTTAGGATTATCCCAATTTAGTAAAAACAGGAGTGCGATCCGGAGTTCTCTTTCGCGAGATAGAAATGCAAGCGAGCAGGATGCTTGCACTCCTAAAAAACGCTCTTAGGTTAAAACACTGACTGAGAAAATTCAGGTAAATGGCAATGTGTTTATCTAAATCTAAGTATAAAGTTAGAACGACGGAGTGAAAGGTGGAACTATGTCTTATAGCGAATTTTCCCTAGATGATATTAAAAATAAACTCGGATTGACAATTCGAGAAGTCTCTGAAGTTATTACGGCTGTAGAACCGATCGAACCCAGTCAGCTTTTAAAGGAAACCTTAGCAGAAAATATTCCCTTAGCCTTGGGAATCGACACGGAAAAAGCGCGCTCAGAGATGATTGTCGCTCCGGTATTGATTGAACTCCGCAGGCGCTGCGATCGTCAAATCAGCCTCTTTTCCGGTACGGAATTCAATATCGATCGAGTCAAAGGACTCAACGGTGTCTGTGACTTTATGATTAGCCATTCACCAGAACAATTATCTTTAAACGCCCCTGTGTTTACACTTGTCGAAGCCAAGAATGACAATATCAAATCTGGAATTGCCCAGTGCATTGCTGAAATGTTGGCAGCCCAGATGTTTAATCTTCAAAAAAACAACAGTATTTCTTGTGTTTATGGTGCCGTTACAACCGGCAGTATTTGGAAGTTTATGAAACTAGAAAAAAGTACGGTTTATATTGAAACAACAGAGCATTTTATTGAAAATATTCAACTAATTCTAGGTATTTTAATGCAAATTGTTCAGTTGACTCGCCCCACCCTTCCGTGTCTATGAACTTCAGAAATTTTACAGTCTATGACTTCCTGATTTTGATAAAATAAAAGTCTGGGAAACCACACTAAATTCCAGTGGTTCGTGCAGCCGGAATGTTCCGAGTGTTGGGATTTTGATTGTATTCCCAGCACGAGCGTAAAACTTTTCCGTTTATCGCACAAGCGACGCTCTGTTGAACGGTTGACTGGCTTCAGTTTTCTTCATGCTCTCTGGCCGAAATGGACTGCCGAAATTCATATATCGATATCTGAGGTACGGGTTCTAAACAGGGAGTTAACTTTGAGAACTGTCTTGGGATTTGGCGCTCGTACAATCTGCCGAAATGCACTTCTGACTCAAATCGCTGATAATATCTAAGCTCATATTGTCAACTAATTTAGTCAGAGCCACAGCAAGAGGCTTCTGCGACCCGGGAATTCGCTCAATCAACAGCCTTACCGCTTGCTCGTCTCCACAAGCGGCTGCTTTATAAAGCTTCTCAATCGACTCCCTCGGCAATACAGACAGCGACTCAGGAGTCAGTTGCATAACAGGCTCATCCTGTTCAGACTTCCTTGGCGACTCCTCTTCATAGATATAGCGAACTCCCAAATGAAGCGCCATCTTCTCAAAAATTACTGCCTCTCGGAACGGTTTGGCAACAAAGTCATCGAAGCCGTTCGACATGGCGAGTTCCTGGGTTTTAACAAAAGCATTAGCGCTCAAAGCAATAATTTTAGTGTTAGAACCGTTAGGCAGAGCTCTAATTTTTTGAGCAGCTTGAAAGCCGTCTAGAACAGGCATCCTCAAATCCATCCAAATTAAATGCGGCTTGTACTTTCGCCACAATTTAACAGCCAGGGTTCCGTTATCCGCGAACCACACAAGAAAGCCAGCCGACTTCAATATCTGAGTTAGCAGCAACCGATTTGCCGACTCATCGTCCGCTACCAGAATGCGATATATTTGTTGGTTAGATGCCAACCCCTTCACTCGTTTTTGCGGCTGTCTGTCATAAATTTCGCTCTGTGTTGCATGACTGACTTTAATGTAAAAACTAAAAACCGTACCTTTCCCCACAGAACTTTTGACCTTAATCTCGCCACCCATCAGCTTCACGAAAGAGCTACTGATTGGCAATCCCAAGCCCGTTCCCGTTTGCGATTTCCTACCAGTTTCAGTTTGCACGAACGGCTTGAACAAACGGCTAATCTCTTCAGGGGCAATACCAGGGCCTGTATCCTTCACTGAGAACTGGAGAAAGAATTTGGGTAACGGTTTTTTAGCCATAGACTGAAGGCATTTTACAGTCAGCTTCACCCTACCCGTCTCCGTAAATTTAACAGCATTGCCCAACAGATTAATCAAAACTTGGCGCAGCTTGCTTTCATCAGTTCGGACGTATTGCGGTACATCTTTCCGGAGTTCAAAAACAAGCTGCACTCCTTTAGACTGAGTTTTGAGTTGGAACATCCGTTCTATGTCCGAGAGCAAACTGTACAAGTCAACAGCAGTTTCTTCGAGGGTGATTTGACCTGCTTCAATCTTAGACAGCGA
The DNA here is from genome assembly GCF_036700905.1 of Microcoleus sp. S13_C3. NCBI lineage: Bacteria > Bacillati > Cyanobacteriota > Cyanophyceae > Oscillatoriales > Microcoleaceae > Microcoleus > Microcoleus sp. S13_C3. The sequence continues at coordinate 10,309 of NZ_JAUBPT010000183.1, forward strand.
CAAAATATCGTTGATTAGTTTCAACAAATGCTCACCACTGCGATTGATAATATCTAAACTCGACTGCTGTTCCGGTGCAGTTTTCTTAGAGTTCACAAGGAGGTGGGCAAAGCCGATAATCGCATTCAGAGGCGTTCTCAATTCGTGGCTCATATTGGCCAGAAAGGTACTTTTAGCGCGATTGGCACTTTCGGCTGCAATTTTAGCTTGTTTTAGTTCCTTTGTTTTCTGTGCAACTTGTCGCTTTAAATCGCCAGAATATTCTTCTAACCGCTGGCGAGATGCTTTTAACTGGCAATTCATGCGCTCGAAAGCACAGGCTAGGGCTTCGAGTTCGGCAATACCGCTACCTAAAACTGTTGAGTCGAAGTCGCCACCAGCTATCGCCTCTGTTGCCGAAATTAACCGCAGCAGCCGCTGTTCTATTCTTAGGGAAATGGACAGCAAAAGGCAGATAGAAAGAACCAAAGCCAGCAGCACGAGCAAAATAGTGTTGCGGGTGTTGGCCTGAACTTTGCTCGTGAAGTCGGTTTCGGGTACAACTGCCACAATCAGCCAATTTAAGCCTTTCGAGTTTTTAAAAGGTCTGACTTGCAGCAAGTATAGTGAGTTGCTGGCAGTAAAGTTAAGATTTTGGCTGCTGTTAATAGCAGCGAGGCTGCCATAATGTTTAAGCAAATACTCTGTTGAAAGCTGGATTACTTTTTGTTGCAGAGCTTGGGTGCTTTCTCGCTGCAGTCCGTCAACAGAAATAGACGGTTTTGGTTCAGTTACCTCGTTCCGAGCAACTAAACGTCCCGAACGGTCTAAGATAAAGGCTTGACAGTTAGGGCTAATGAGGAAATCGTTCAAGTTGAATGTTGAGGTTGGGGTGGGAAAAGCAGGATTTGTTTTTTGTTGAGGCAATATTGTTTTTGGAGAGTCTGACCCATTTCTTTCCCCATTTGGTTTGATTGTGATTCCGGCTGTTTGACTTGGGGAAAGTTGGTTTACCGAACCAGTTGGAATTTGATTGTAAGTCCCTTCTCCTTTCCCAACCCCTTCTGTTAAGTAGTTGTCAAGGCGGTCAGAGATACGGCTCGTTGCTTCTCCCAATAGGTGTGCAACTACGTCATTCATTGTCTGCCGCCCTGTTTGAAAAGAAAGCCATCCCGTCAGACATAGTAAGGTTGAAATTAGAAGAGCGTTGGGGACTGTAAGCACAACGCGCAGCGGGAGGGCAGACTTTTTTTGAACTGAGCTTTTTGGGCGGAACATTGATTAAAAAAAGGGAGTGGGAATGAGGAAAAAAACGTTCTTCTTCAGAGGGGAGCAACACCATCCGTAGAAGAGTTCTCCTCTTCTGGGTTACCATCCCCTCTCACTCTCGTTATGCTCCTTGACTAATCCCTATTAGTAGCGCAGCCTCAAACGAATCTGAATCAGTCAAAAGCCATAAATTCTCAGAGCGAGCGGTTAGGAAAACAACTGGTTCCCACCTGACTCAGCGCGGGCAGTATTAAGGAGATGATTGGCATCTCAACTAACCCAAGTTGCGTGCTTAAAACCGCTCTTGACTGGTAATGGGTAATGGGTAATTGGAACAATTTGAGATTTGAGATTTTAAATTGATGGCTCGCCGTTTATCCCGCTCTGTGCTTGACCCCGGAACGAATGCACTTGCCTAACTCTGTCTAACATGAGTTAGATATGAGTAGGTTTGTGTGAACGGTAGTTTGATTCTTCAAAAGCTATTTTGGCTAGCTCGACAATTACAGACAAGTCTACTCCGGCTCGTGCTGCAGCATCGGCCGCCGATAGATTCTGATTTTTTACTAACGCTAAAAATTGTCGCACGCTGTAGACTACTGGGTCGTTGGCTGCTGTGTAGCCTCTTTGAATGGCAATCAGCAATCCTTTTTCGACATCTGATACTGCGAGGGCGCGATTTCTATCAACGTTCTGTGCCGGCGACATTCTTGGGGTGAGGGGAGCGATGCGAATTCCTAAGTGTTCTGGTTCTTTGTTGGTAGGAACGATGTTGAAGTTGTAAAGTCGCTGTTTGCCTTTTGAATCTACAGTTTTGATTGAGAGGTTGGTGATGGTAGCTGTGGTAGCTCCTGGAAAATTGAGCGCTTGAATGGGACGCAAGAAAACAGTTTTGGCTTGGCCGCTTGCCAACTGTGCATCGGTGCTGAAAACTATTTTTGAGGGGTCGGCAATTAAAACGTAGGCGAGAGCTTCATCGGTTGAGCTGAAGTCGATCGCACTTGCGCGACCGGGATAGACTAAAATATCGTGAGCACTATTGACGGCAATATCTCGACCCACAGTTTGATAGCCTGTTACTCTTGATTGAGCAAAAGCACAGTCGGGGTAGCTCGCAGCAGCGAACACTGCTGTGAACAAAAGCCCTCCGAGGGAAAGCATTCTTGGGGATTGGATGCGATTCGTCATGGCAGTTATTCGTTGATGTGGAGAAAATTGTTGACAGTAGAAACGGGGATTTCCTTTACTAATCGCCGCAGTCGCGTTGGGGCGACTTAACCGTTTACCGACGGTTTGGTTATCGGTAAATGTTGAGAAAGCTGTTAACAGTAATAGAAACCGGGGTTCCTTTATTAACCACAGCTACATTAGGGCGGTTTAAAAGTTCTTCAGTTGCTCTATCTGAGCGGCTTTCCATCCGTTTTGCTAGGGGGCTGAAGAAGCCATCGAGGACGGCTGACCAAATTTGCGGGTCTCGACTTTCAACGGTGGTTGTACTGCTCCCAAACCTACCGCTAATACTGCTAGAGCTCCTGACTTTAGGCTCTGCGAACACTTGACCGACTCGTCCAACTCCTGACAGCACTGCGGTGAGGATATCCTGTCCGGCAATATCGTTCCCTGGGTCGAAGTAGCCTGAAGCAATCAGCGGCTGTCCGCCCTCTCCTGCAATCAAAATTGCGCCTTCTGGAATGGGCTGCTGTTTAATCTGACCGTTTCTATCAGAGTAGACGAGCGCCACAGCAGTAGCTTGTACCATGCGATTGGTCTTGCTGACGGTGCTGGCTTTGGCAATGACAACCGTGCCCGCAGAAAAAGCAATAGAGCCGTCAGTTGCCGTGAAATCGGCTGTGAGGGTGACGGCAAATTTGTCGTAAAGCTGTTTGCCTGAGCCTTCATCCCACAACAGGGGAACCGAAACTACGCCGTTGACTGTGGTTCCAAGGGGAACAATCGCTGTTTGGGGCGTGCGGTTGAGAATGCCTTTTGCCCCTGGGGAATTTACTTGTTCTAGGGTTGGGGAGTTTGTTAAGGCATCCGCCTCCTTTGCAGCTTCTGGGGAAAGGGTTTGAAATTCTGTATCGGCGGGCCAGGACGTTGGACGAGCGCTCAGTCGAGCCTCCGTCTCGATTGGGTTATCGGTAGAATCGGAACTTGTTTGGGGGGAAAAGGAAGCCGGAGTTAATTGGTTAGTGGGGTTTTGGGAGTTGTCGGTGGTTTCGAGGCTGTCCTCTCCATAAGGAAACTCCGGGTGTAGCCTTTCCCCGCTGGCGTTATTTGGGTGGCTATATAGTTTTTCTGGGATTTGCTCGAAAGAAACGTATGAGGGTGGCGACTTTTGGTTGCCGATATTGACTGTTAGGAATTCAGTTGTGGGAGCTGGCTTTGTCAGAGCGGCGGCGGTAGCACTTGTTGTCGCTGGAGTGCTTGGTGTTGCACTCACGGCATTCGCTATTCGGTTAGGGTCAAAATTTCCCCTAATTTGTCCGAGTTGGGCGAGTTGGTTCCACCGCTCAAACGGGTCGATTTTTTCTTCTGTTGGAGTTGGAATTAAAGGTGGGGGTACTAACGGTTTGAGTATGGGGCCCGGTGCGGGTGTTCTTGAGGGTACTCTTTGAGGTATGGGTGCAGGTAGTGTTACCGTCCGCACTACTGTTCTGGGTAGGGGTTCGCGTAGAGGAGTAGGTGGCTCTGCAGCGCTCCGGGTAGCGACTAGACGCGGAGTTCGCGGATTTCGTGGGGCTCTTGACGGTTTGGGCGACGGTTCTGTTTTGGGTTTTGCGGTTTTTTGCGTTTTTTCGGCTAACAGTTTTTGTTGGTCTTGGTAAGCTAATTTAGCCAACAACTCCGGTTTTTCATCTTTAATGGTGCCAGAAGAGCTTTCTTTTGGTGTTGATTGTGCGATAGGTTCGCGAGGTGATTTAGGCTTGATAAATTGCCAAATCAGCAGTCCTAGCAATAGTATTCCACCAGTCAACAGCAGCATTGTCACTGCTCTAGGAACGCCTCTTTCGGAAACAGGCGGTGGCAGTGGTCTTTCCTCATCTTGAGCAAGTTGATATTGAGTTTCCAATGTTAGGGGTGCATTGGGGTCAAAGTTAGCAATGAAGTTCTCGTCAATATCATCTTGCGAGGGGGAAGGGGAAGGGGAAAAGTTATCTTCTGACATCTTGCTACTATCGTTATTAAGGATACTTTCGCTATCAAGAGGGAGTGAATTCTTTTGCTCAAATTCTGCTGCTGTCAACTTTGTTGGATGAGAATTGTTTGAAGATTCTTGTCTATTACTCATGGCTACCTCGGTTGTTGCTTATTACGATGGTTAATTAACAAATGATTGGCTTTTCTGTGAGTGGGAAAGAGCAGAAAATCACGACTTCTTTGTTATTAAATACAACCGCTTGAAGTTCATATACAGCACTTGTCAGGTAAGTGAAATACAAACAAATCGGTTTCTGTAGGGGCGGTACTCCTTCCCCTTCCCCCTCTAAGGTTTAAATTCAACAATTCGGGAAATTTCTAATCCGGCTGCTCTCAAAGAGTGAATAGTCTTCTCTAATTCATTAGCGTTTTCTTGGAGAGGGGATTTGGGAATTTCTACGGCTTTGATGGTGAAGGTTCGATTAAACTGTTCTCGGCTTTCTCCAATGCCTTGCTCTAGCACTACGCGAGTAGCAATTACATCTA
>NZ_JAUBPT010000184.1:0-15162 GCF_036700905.1 Microcoleus sp. S13_C3
ATGACTAATGACTAATGACTAATGACTAATGACTAATGACTAATGACTAATGACTAATGACTAATGACTAATGACTTAAATATCGAGTTGTTGCTGAGCGAGGTGATAGTAAAGTCCGCGTTCAGCCATCAATTCGTCGTGGTTGCCTTGTTCGGCTAAAATGCCTTTGTCTAGAACCAAAATGCGATCGGCATTACGCACCGTAGACAACCGATGAGCGATAATAAACGCAGTGCGATCGCGACTAATGCGAGCTAGATTTTGCTGAAACCTGCGCTCAGATTCGGTATCCAGCGAAGAAGTTGCTTCATCCAAAATCAAAATCCGGGGATCGCCCAAAAGAGCGCGGGCGATCGCAATTCGTTGTCGCTGGCCCCCAGACAAACTCGTTCCCCTTTCCCCCACAGGAGTTTGATAACCCAGCGGCATATCCTGTATAAAAGCGTGAGCTTCTGCTAGCTTCGCCACTTCTATCGCCTCTTCCAAACTTGTAGAATCAGCACCCTGCCCGTTTTTGTACAGCGTAATATTTTCCAAAATCGTTCCCGAAAACAAGAAACAATCTTGAGGTACAACACCCAACTGAACTCGCAGCGACTGCAAAGAAATGTGCCGAATATCGTGGCCGTCAACTGTCAGCCGCCCTTTTTCTGGATAATAGAAACCTTGCAGCAGTTTCACCAAAGTGCTCTTACCCGAACCGCTGCGGCCGACAATTGCCACAGTTTCTCCAGCTTGCACCTCAAAGCAAAGATTTTGCAGCGTATTGCGTTCCTCCTCCTGAGCATAACGGAAAGAAACATTGTCAAACTTAACGTTTCCCTGAATGCGAGGCAGCACCAGCATTGGCTTGTAAGGGCTTTCTTCAGGTTGGGCAGAGAATACATCATCCAAACGCTCGATCGAAACCAGCACTTCTTGAAACTCATCCCAAAGTCCCACCACTGAAAGCACAGGAGAAATTACGCTCCCAATCATCATATTAAAAGCAACAAATTGACCGATAGTCAACTCGTCTTGAATCACCAGCATTGCCCCGTACCACAGCAAAGCCGTGCTGCCCAAAGTATTAATCCCACCCCCGATCACCTGCAAAGAATTAGCCAACTTCTGCCCGCGAAATTTAGCATTAATCATGCAGGTTAATTGGTCTTCCCAGCGCCAGCGCATTTCTCGCTCAGCAGCAGTTGCCTTAACCGTCGCCACCCCAGTAATCATTTCCACCAAAGATGAATTTTGCTTGGCACTTTCGGTAAAAACCTCCCGCGAAACTTTTCGCAGGAATGGAGTTGCCACTAAAGTCAAAATCACGATCGGCGGAATCAACGCCAGCACCAACAAAGCCAGACGCCAGTTATAGTAAACCATCAGTCCGATGTAAACTACCGCCATCAAAGCATCCAACCAAGCCGTAATAGCTTGGCGAGTCAAAAATGCCTGAATTTTTTGATTTTCCTGAACCCGCGTCAAGATATCGCCCACCTGACGAGATTCAAAAAACTTGATCGGCAAACTGAGAGTGTGACTGATAAAGCCGCTAATTAAAGTCAGGTCAATGCGGTTCGACAAATAATCCAGCAAATACTGTCTCGTTGCACCCAACAGCGATCGCCAAACACTAAACAGCAGCAGTCCTAGCGCAAAAACGTGCAGAGTTACTACGCTTTTACTGACAACCACTTGGTCGAGAATTACTTGGGTAAATAGGGGAGTAACTAGCCCAAATATTTGGAGCAACAAGGAGAGGAGCAGAATTTGGGCGATCGCAGCGCGGTAGGGCCAGACTATGCCAACAAAATTTTTAAGTTTGATGCCTTGATGTTCGGCAGTGTGATTGCGGTATAGTTCCGCTGTCGGGTCTAAAATTAGGGCGTACCCTGTCCAGTTTTCGGTAAAACTTTTAACGCTCATCCACCGCTTGCCTGCAGCCGGATCGGCCACTAAAACCTGTTGATTTTTAAAGCGGTAAACTGCAACGTAGTGATTGCCTTGCCAGTGAGCAATCCAGGGATTTTGATTGCGGAGGGGAGTTAAAGAAGCTCGCACGGGACGAGCCTGAAATCCCATCCTTTCGGCTGCTTTTGCCAAACTTTTGAGAGAAGCACCACTGCGACCAACTTCTGCTAATTCACGCAAGTAATTCAGGCTGAATTTCTTACCCCAATACTCGCTAATCATGGCTAAGCAGGTGGCTCCACAATCTGCTGAACTTTGCTGTTGAATGAATGGGTGTCCGCTGCTCAACCAGCGCCGCTGCTTGGGTTTGGGAAAGCTGATGATTCCGGTTGTCGGTTTTTGCTGAGCAACTGCGGTTAATTTTGATGGCTCGGTTTGTGAGGTATATCTGGCATCCTGGGGCGGCGTTACTAAGCTTAAAATTGGAGGTTTGCGGATGATTTTAGGGCGGGAATTGCTTTCGGAACTAATTCGGGCTTGGGCGATTTCCCACTGTTGGCTGCTAAGCTGGTAAATTAGCAGATATGTTACCGCTATCCAGTCGCTCTGCACCTCTGAATTTCCCCAGTTACTACCGATAATTGGCGGTGCTTGACCTTGAATTTGGCCACTGCGGAGCCAAAAATGATTGTTGGAGTTTTGGCAGTGCTCACCGAGGGACACTCCGGCAGGAATTCGGCTTTCTTCTATGTAAGGAAGTAAGTGCGGCCACAGAAGCTGTTGTTGGTGGGGAGGGAGCGATCGCAAATCTGTTTGTGTCTTGAAAAATATTAACCGCTGTCGCTCTTGAAATTCTTGCTGCAAGTGCTGTTCCAGTTGCGGGAATTCCTCTAAAATAAGCTGCAATGTGGTGGCCGCAATTCGACCGATTTGGCAAGTGCCGGCTGCAATTGCCCTGTAAGGCAGTCCGCTTTCAATAAATAGGTTATCTGTCCCAAATATTGCCCCGACTTCCAGTACCACCGCCGAAATCTCCTCCTGTTGGGACGCTTCTACCGCTAGCAGCCTGACTCTTCCCTCGCAAACTAAATAAAAATTGCGATCGCTCTGTTCTTTTTCAACGAAATTGTTGCTATCTGATCTTTGATATTGAGTGATTTCATCTCCGAGCTGAAACTCGCAAATTTCACAGGCTGTATTTAATTTCGTCACTAATGTCGGTTCTGCACCGACTTCCTCGAAAATTTTCTGAATAGCCGGGAAATTTTCCAAGGCTTCTCGGGTTTTAAAAATGTGATTTTCAACCCCTAATTTTTTTTTCATAACTTACCCTGTTAAAAAATTGAAACAATTTTTTGGAATTACAACTAACCCCGTTATGAGCAATTTTTATTGGTTTAGTTGCAACCTAGTTGGCTTAAAAACTGTTTGTCGATATGTCCGACGAATACCCCTTAGTTACGACATCCCTTCAACGCCTTTAGGATATATAAAAATGCGTTTTTTCAGGATTGTGTGGTGATTACGTAAGTGTGGTTTTGGCTGGCTCCCAGTTTAACTTACAGAATCGTGATTTTGGCTACCTTTAAGGGCAATCTTTACCTAATCTTTATAAATTAACCGTATTATTACGGGTAATTATGAAGATTCTGTGAAGCTGGGCGAGGCAAATGTTGTGTCCGGTATAGGTATATATACGCAAAAATTTACGTTCAGGATTCAAAAAACCATCAATTTTCGACGCTTGTTGGTGAAGTCCAGGGCCCGATCATGGTAAAGAAATATTGATTGCTGTTAGTTTGTAGCAGCCATTCAAGCAATTAATTCACCATCGGGTCTGGGTATGTAACCCAGGGTAAAAGCATCTCAATCCGGCTTGACATAAGGACTCAGAGGAATCCAATGTAGAGTCAATGAAACAATAACGGAAAACTCTAATCATATAATTGTTGTCCATACCCGTCGGCTTCATTTTTGGTCGGAGACTACGTTTGTAAGCCGGTTCGCGATTGAGGGCATTGAAAGCAATGCGCCGGAGGAGAGAAAAATTATGGGGACTGTGGAAAGATCGAATGCCGCAAGAATCTTCTGCAAAAGTACAATAAACCTGTCCAGTGAGCCTGGTTTTCCATCCCCCAATCTTTTCGGATAGCTCGACCTAAAAGTTGAGCATCACTGTGTAAAAAAATCAGATAAAACTGAACTTCACGGGTAGCTTGATTCCAAAGATGACGCACCCGGGAAACCATAACAACACTCTGAATTTTTGCCCATATTCGAGGCTGGTAAAGAACTACAATGGCAGCAACTGGAACAGACCAGAATTGACGAATTGTTGTGGGATAATGTCTGTGAGTTGATGTTTCTTAGCCAGATGTGTTGGGTATTTGAGTTCTCCACAATGCTCCACTCAGCTCTGTTTAAGAGTTCCAATGAATGCTACTTCTGTATGCTTTCTCTGAGGAAGAAAACTTTTCTTGGTCTCGGCAGATTGAGTATCAAATCCTTCAGACATAAAACTTAACTTTTTGAGTTTTTAAACGGTCGTATTGTTGTTAGGATCGCGAATTAAATAATTTACACAAGGAAAGTGGGGAGTAGGGGTTGGGCGTCCCGCCCGCCCTTTCTGGACGGGCGGGACGCCCATCCCACAAGAACCATCAAAATTGTAAGTTATTTAATTCTCATTCCTTATCACACTTATCTTGCTCTGATGTCAAGTTCATATTATACCAGGTCACTTATGCTGATATTGTTTGATTTGTCAAGTTCATACTATACCAAATTAGATGACCTTACCCTGGGTATTTGACACTCCCCGGCACATCTTAGCCGTATCATCTGTTGTTTAGTTCACCCTACTTCATGCCCTTTCACCTGAGTTCGGCTCAGTCAAGGCAACTGCTAGTAATTGAGCAGCCTGCACGTTACTCATTGCGACTTCCCAAATGCCTTTTGCACAATAGCTGTAAAAGTTACGAACAGGCAGAAACAATGAAAGCTACTGGTAAGGTGTATACAATTGATTTGGCTGGAAATCACTATCAAAACCCTCGGTACTTGCAAAGTCGGGCGAGGATTAACTCCCTCATCGACCATTATATGTCATTGGAAGTTTTGAGCGATCGACTTTCGGATCTACCCCAGCAATTTTCCACCCCGCATCCCCGCCCTTGGGAACCCATAGATTGGCAAGGAATCAAGCGCGACCAAATTATTGGTGTCAAGCCAGAAATCTTTTTGCAAATTTTGGCAAGTGCGGCAGAAATTGAAGCTCCCATCCGCAGCTACGGTAGAGAAAGTTGGTGCTACTTACAGCATATTTACCCGCAGATGGCGCGGTTTATGGGAGGAATTTTTGATGACAACGGCAACATTCTAGAGATAGGTGTCTGGGAAAAAGAAGAACGCCAACATTGCCCGACATTTAGGAAAATTTACCAGCAACTTACAGCAGAAAAACTGCAAGTTAAACCGAACTCTGTTAATGGCTGTCAATCCACAGGTGACGCTTGGCAAGATACCTACAAACACGTGATTAGTCGCCTGAGTACCGAGTTGGGAGCTACTTCTGTTTATTTATGGTTGATGGTACACTCAACAGGAGCGTTGCAACAGGCAATTTCCCAGCCTTTACAGGATGAGATCAATCATTTGGCTAAGTTTTGGGGTTTCAGCCGCTGGGCTTTCTCCCAGAGTTATTTCAATCAACTGAAAGGCTCTACCAAAAACCTGATTGCTTTGCTGAAACACCATCAGATTGAACGCACGCACGGTAACGATGTGTTTAATAATTCACTCAGTCTCAAACAGCTTTCTTTGGTGTTGGAATTGACTTTTACATTCACGCGAGTGATGGTGCGGCTGCGGCGCTGGAACCGCGAGCTCAGTCGCAGTTATCTCAGACATTTGTTTGGCACTGCGCCGATGGTTGATGCACCGCGCCATGTTGCTTAAATCTGAGATATTGCACGAGTTTAATGAACAGGCAAGATGCCTGTTCCACTCATAGTTCAATTTTATTGTGCGGTAAGGTGTGCCATAAGCACCCAGCTATGTTAAAGTGCTGACATATCTACTCGTTTTAATCTTGAAGAATACAGCGTATGAATCAAAGTTTAATGAATATGTAACGATCGCACTTAAAAGACCATCAAAATTAAAAAGTACCTTAAATCATGCAAATTACGATCGACCTTCCCGACAATCTCCCCCTGACTGAAGCCGATGTGAGGATAGAATTGGCGATCGTACTTTATCAGCAGCACAGCCTCAGTCTCGATCGATCCGCTCAACTTGCTGTAATGTCTGTGGACGACTTCTACCAACTATTAATCAGTCGCCATATTGTCACCCCGCCCGCAGAGCCCGATGACGAGCCTGCCGAACTCGTCTTAGCCAGCCTCCGTAACTCCCTCCAGCAAATTAAAGAAGGTAAATTACATCCTATTGCCGAACTGTGGGATGGTATTGATGACTGACTGAAAGCATCCAGGATACCCGCCACGTGATTCATACGTCCAGAAATAAAAAACGTGTATCCGATGAAACTTGCCGAACGTATTTATCCGTGGGGTCAATGCTTCAATGCTTCAATCTAAAATCTAAAATCTAAAATCGATTGACGAGACACCCCAAATCCAGATTCTATTTTCCGATGAGTTCAAAACACCTATGCGTAAGTCCTGTTTGTGCTAAAATTGAGAACAGAATTTAAAGGGAAAATGCCATGTCAAAACAAGACATCGCTAAGATCGTGAAGCTCGAACCTGGTAAGCGATGCGGTAAACCTTGTATTCGAGGCATGAGAATTACGGTTGATAACCTGTTGGAATATCTTGCTTCTGGGATGAAGGATCGAGAAATCCTAGATAATTTCCCCTATTTCACACAACAGGATATTTTGGCTTATTTGAGTTTTTCGTAAGAGGTAAGTATGTCAACAACTGCGATCGACATCGGCACGCTGGTTGTCAGTACGCCTGAAACCTGTGGAGGGCGTCCCCGCATTGCGGGAACTAGAATTTCTATCGCTCAAATTGCCGTTTGGCATCAACAAGGGATGAGCCCAGAAGCAATACTTGAAGAAATTTCCTATTTAAATTTAGCACAAATTTATGCAGCGCTATCTTACTATCACGCTAACCGCAATGAAATTGAGGCTGATTTAGCTGCCGAATTAGCTGAGTACGAGCGATTGGAAGCCGATCGCAGGGCTGGGAGAATTTAATGAGCCAGATTCGTTTGTATTTAGATGAAGATACGCTCAGAAAAGCTTTCGTGCAAGCCTTGCGAGAAAATGGGATTGATGTAGTAAGTGTTTCAGAGGCCAATAATTTAGGGCGTATAGATGAAGAACAATTGATATGGGCAACAGAGCAAGGTCGAGTCATTTATACTTTTAATAGTCGAGATTTCTGTCGGCTGCACGGGAGCTTTCTTGCAGTAGGTAAAAGTCATGCAGGAATTATTGTTGTGCCGCGACAAAGTTATTCTGTCGGCGAACAGTTGCGCGGTTTGTTGAATTTGATTGGTAGCAAGTCTGGGGAAGAAATGATGAATCAACTGGAATTTTTAGGTACTTACATCAGGCCTGAATAAAGGCATCTAATATTAGGTACGAGCGATCGCTGGTAATATACGGTTGAACGATCGATCGCGTTTAAAAAAGCAACCAAATTCATAATCACGCTAGGCCGATCGGGCGTCATTTTCAAGTTTTATGGTTTAGCTTGTGGTTCCCACTTACAGATAGACTCTGGCTTGAGAGGACAAGTCTTGGGTGCGATCGGATTTCCACTGAGATGGAGTTCTCTCAGGTTAGTCAAGGATTCCAACGGTTTGATGTCGCTGATTTGATTGTCGCTAAGGGAGAGCAATCTCAGGTTAGTCAAGGATTCTAGCGGTTTGATGTCGATGATTTGATTGTCGCTAAGGGTGAGCCAGTCAAGGGTAGTCAAGGATGCTAGCGGTTTGATGTCGCTGATTTGATTGTCGCCAAGGGTGAGCAAAGTCAGGTTAGTCAAGGATGCTAGCGGTTTGATGTCAGTGATTTGATTGTTGGCCAGGGCGATCATAGTCAGGTTAGTCAAGGATTCTAGCGGTTTGATGTCGTTGATTTGATTGTTGGCGAGCCCGATCACAGTCAGGTTAGTCAAGGATTCTAGCGGTTTGATGTCAGTGATTTGATTGTTGGCGAACCCGATCGCAGTCAGGTTAGTCAAGGATTCTAGCGGTTTGATGTCAGTGATTTGATTGTTGTCGAGCCAGAACCAAGTCAGTTTAGTCAAGGATGCTAGTGGTTTGATGTCGCTGATTTGATTGCTCATGAGCATGAGCCGAGTCAGGTTAGTCAAGGACTCTAGCGGTTGGATGTTGCTGATTTTATTGTCAATGAGTCTGAGTCCCGTGAGACTCGAAAGTTTCCGATCGGCCGCATCGCACTCAGTAGTCTCAGCTTTCTGCAACAGCACATCAACAGTATGTTTAATTTCAGGACTCAAAGAAGCTTTTTGGCGACACCAATCGGCAAATGTTCGTCTACTATTTCCCGGTTGCGTCTGTGCAACTTCGGCGGAAAGTAGATTCCCAGATAACGCTACGATCGCACAACAAGCAACTACGATTAACTTTCGTAAATTCATGTGTTTCTGTGCAACTATAATTTTCATCATTTTGTATCTCTAATTTTCCGAATACACAACGGCAGGTTTGCAAACTGTCACGATACTGCCATAAAGTTGTAAAATAACTGCGATATTAAACTTATAGCCAATAATTTTATCTCCATAAACTGAGGAAAATACCCTATGAACAGCCCAGCATCTTACGCATCATCTCAACTGACCGATCGCGAACGCGCGAACCTCAGCAAGCTAATCGATTACAGTTCCATTCGAGCGATACCCGAAATTTGGGCGATCGTCAAACAAAAATTCGGTCAAACCGTCGCCCTCCACGACCCCCACAGCCAGCCAGAAATCAAACTCACCTACACCGACCTCTACCAACAAATCCAGCAATTCGCCGCCGGCCTCCAAGCCCTCGGCATTGAACCAAATCCAGCAGAAGCAGTCCCTCCCCGCGTCGCCCTCTTCGCAGACAACAGCCCCCGCTGGCTGATAGCCGACCAAGGTATCATGATGGCCGGGGCCGCCAACGTGGTTCGAGGTGCCACCGCCGACCCTCAAGAACTCCTATACATCATCCAAGACAGCGGCAGCACCGCCTTGGTAGTCGAAAACCTGGCATTACTGAAAAAACTGCAACACCGCCTCCCTGATTTGCCCATTCAACTCATCGTCCTCCTCTCCGACGAAGAACCAGAAACCAGCCAAACCCTAAACACAGTCAAATTTTCCCAAGTCATGACCACAGGGGCCAACCGTCCCCTCAAACCCTCCAACCACAGCCAGCAAACCCTCGCCACCCTCCTCTACACCAGCGGCACCACAGGTAAACCCAAAGGCGTCATGCTGACTCACGGCAACCTGCTGCACCAAGTCACAACCTTCGGCACAATTCTCCAGCCCGAACCGGGCGACTCTGCACTCAGCATCCTGCCCAGTTGGCACGCCTACGAACGCAGCGTCGAATACTTCCTGCTTTCCCAGGGATGCACCCAAATTTACACCAATATTCGCTATTTCAAACAAGACTTTAAAAGTTGCAAACCCCAGTACATGGTCAGTGTTCCGCGCATCTGGGAATCGATTTATGAGGCCGTACAAAAGCAGTTTCGGGAACAGCCGCCTAACAAACAAAAATTGGTGAATTTCCTGTTATCTTCCAGCCAGCAATACATCGAGGCGCGCCGCATTTTCCAAGGATTAACTCTTAGTTTGAAACCGGCTTCTGCTTCCGAAAAACTAATCGCCCGCACCAAAAGCATTCTGTTGTCGCCCGTACACGCCCTCGCCGAAAAACTGGTTTACAAAAAAGTCAGGGAAGCTACAGGGGGACGCTTAAAATGGGCGATTAGTGGCGGCGGTTCTTTGGCTACGCATTTAGACAATTTCTTTGAAATAGCGAATATCGGCTTGTTGGTAGGATACGGTTTAACCGAAACTTCGCCGGTTTTAACTGTGCGCCGCCCTTGGCACAATCTTAAAGGTTCCGCAGGACAGCCCATTGCCCATACGGAAATTAAAATAGTAGACCCAGAAACCAGACAGCAACTGCCCACAGGCCAGCGCGGCTTGGTATTGGGCCGCGGGCCACAAATCATGGCAGGTTATTATCTTAATCCCCAAGCGACTGAATCGGCGATCGACTCCGAAGGCTGGTTCGACACCGGGGATTTGGGCTGGCTGACACCGGGAAACGACTTAATCTTGACCGGGCGGGCCAAAGATACGATCGTCCTCAGCAATGGCGAAAACATCGAACCTCAGCCCATAGAAGACGCCTGCGTCCGCAGCCCCTACATCGACCAAATTATGCTAGTAGGTCAAGACCAGAAATCCGTCGGCGCCTTAATTGTCCCCAATGCAGAAGCCGTGCAGAAATGGGCAGAAACTCAGAATCCCCCATTACACGAAATTGACTGGAATAGCAAGACAATTCAAGATTTATTCCGTAAAGAATTGAACCGAGAGGTGCAAAATCGCCCTGGATACCGCGCGGACGATCGCATCGGCCCGTTCCGGTTGATTCAGGAGCCATTTTCGATCGAGAATGGAATGTTGACCCAGACCCTGAAAATTAAGCGCCCGGTTGTGACGCAACACTACCGCGATATGATTGACGGGATGTTTTGAAATATTCGCAGGACTTGGGGAATGGAAAAGAAAAAATTATCCCAACACCCGAGTCCGGAGTCCGAGTCCTCAGTCCTGGGCCATTAGTTCATATTTACCAACTAATGGCCCAGGACTAATGCCTAATTCCTAATTGACAAGCAACAACTTTATGGAACCACAATTACTCTTGAAGCGATCGATTAACGTTAAAGTCGTCGTTACTCCCCGCTGGAAAGAAGAAGCTCAACAGCAACTCCAAGCCCAAATCAACCAAATAGACTCTCAGCTACAACAGTTAGAAATGCAAGGGCAGCGGATGATTTCTGAAATCCAAAAGCAAAATCTGCAGCCCCCAGGCCCGCAAGTAATGCAGCAAATAGAAAACATTCAAGTGCAGGTGAATCAAAGAAAAAGCGAACTGCTAGAACAGAAAAACCAAAACCTGCAACAGCTTCAGCAAGTGCTAGACCTAGACCTAGAACAAGAAGTGAGTCAAGGTCAAATTGACGGCACATTCACTGTCGGGCTCGGAGAAAACTTGATTCAAAAAATGCAAGTAGAAATTCTCCTCCGCGACGGCATAGTCGAAGAAATTCGAGGTGATATTTAGAAATTGGTAAGTGGTAATTGGCGATCGGTAATTGGCAAGTGATTTTGAGTCAACAGTCACACATCAAGAATGCGAGAGACTGGCATAATAATAAGTATTGCCGGTGGCCGATCGCCAATTATCAATTGCCAAATACCGATTACCTATTACCAACACAAAAGGACTTTTTACAGATGATTCGCGAAGTTTTCATGCCAGCCCTGAGTTCTACCATGACAGAGGGCAAAATTGTTTCCTGGGTCAAATCCGCCGGAGACAAAGTAGAAAAAGGCGAAACGGTGGTAGTGGTTGAATCCGACAAAGCCGACATGGATGTCGAGTCTTTCTACGAAGGCTATTTAGCAATAATTATCGTACCTGCGGGCGAAGTTGCTCCGGTGGGAGCGGCAATCGCCCTGGTAGCAGAAACAGAAGCCGAAATCGCCGCAGCTCAGCAGCAAGGATCCGCCGCCCCAACCGCAGCCGCCGCCCCCGCTCCCAGCCCCGCTCCTGTGAGCGCTGCTACATCCTCAGCAGGTTTGCAGCAAAATGTCAGCCGCCAAAACGGCCGCAGCGTCGTTTCTCCCCGCGCTCGCAAGTTAGCCAAAGAGTTTAAAGTAGATTTGAATTCTATCAAAGGCAGCGGGCCCAACGGTCGCATTGTCGCAGAGGATGTGGAAGCAGCAGCCGGAAAAGCCCAACCAGCTCCGGTTCAACAACCGGTAACAGTCCCCGCAGCACCCGCCCCCGCCCCCGCAGCACCCGCCCCCGCAGCAGCCAAACCCGCACCCGCACCAGTCCCGGCGGTGGCACTTTCCGGCCAAAGAGTACCGATGAATGCGCTGCAAAATGCGGTGGTGCGGAATATGGAAGCAAGTTTGAGCGTGCCGTCTTTCCGCGTGGGTTACACAATTACTACTGATAATCTGGACAAACTCTACAAACAAATTAAGTCGAAGGGCGTCACGATGACGGCTATGCTGGCGAAGGCTGTAGCAGTAACTTTACAAAAACATCCTCTGCTGAATGCTTCTTATGTGGAGTCGGGAATTCAATACCGCGCTGATATTAATGTGGCGGTAGCGGTGGCGATGGATGGCGGTGGTTTGATTACGCCGGTGCTGCAAAATGCTGATCGCCTCGATATTTATTCGCTCTCGCGCACTTGGAAGGATTTAGTCGATCGCGCCCGCACCAAGCAGTTGAAGCCTGATGAATACAGCACGGGGACTTTTACTCTTTCCAATTTGGGAATGTTTGGAGTAGACAAGTTTGACGCGATTTTGCCGCCGAATCAAGGCTCGATTTTGGCGATCGGCTCTTCGCGGCCGCAAGTAGTGGCTAATGAAGATGGTTTGATGGGAGTGAAGCGCCAAATGCAGGTGAATATTACTTGCGATCACCGGATTATTTACGGTGCTGATGCTGCGTCTTTCTTGCAAGATTTAGCGAAATTGATTGAGACAAATCCTCAGTCTTTGACGCTTTAGCGATCGTCTAAATCCCCCTTTTACTCTTATTGGCAGGAAAGGGGGATTTAGACTTAGCTTTTAATGAGATGTCTAATTTCGGAATGATTTTACCGCAGAGACCGCAGAGGACACAGAGGAAGAGAAGAGAGAGATGAATAATTCCGATACTAACGGATTTGATATTATTCATTAATACGATGAAAGTGCAAGTTTTGTCTATTAAACCTGCGAGGAAACCTAATACTCACGAGGTTTGGCTGTCAGTTGGTACGGATACACACAAATTTATTTTTACCACAGAAGTCAATAGAGTTGGAACACATTTAGTTCAGACTACTCGCGGTGAGCGCACTTTTTCAGAAGTTTTCCGATTTAATCAGCGGGTAGCGATGAAGGTGACAAATCTCGTGGTTAAATATTACAATCAAGAAACTGTCGAACTTCCGGCAGATGTTGGCGTTTTTGTCACTCCAGAAACAGCTTTATCGAAGCAAAAGTCATTTGAAATTAGCAGTTTAGCAAACACTGACTCGCAGCAATCAAAAGCAGTCGATCGAGAAACCCGTCAAAGGGCGATCGCGATTGTTGAGAAGTTACCGGAAGCTGTGCTTGATGAAGCTGTTAAGTTTCTCGAATCTTTGTATGTTAAGGGCGAACCCGTGGAGTAGCGATCGTACTTTTTGTTGTGAGAAATTTAGCCACGTTTCGCACAGTGTAAATATACAGTCAACCACCAACTAATTACTCGATCGCACAGTCAAAACTTGGGGCGGCGTCGCATCCGGGGGATACAAGAAATCCACCTGCACCAAACGCCGTTCCCCCGGCTTCATATTCACATTAACCAAAGGTTCCCCCTGCTGTCCCCTGCGCTGCACAATGTGAATGTAGCGCGTCAAAGTCTTGCCCGTATCATCCTTAAACATCACCCGCACCGTACCTCGGAAAAATATCCGATTTTCAGGAGGGTCATAAAACATCAATCCCCCCGATTCTGTATTTGCTTTGATCGGTGTTTGCATTTTAATGCTAACAGATTGAGACTCACGAGATTTGTTGTAAAGCGGAAAAGTTAAGTTGTATTGAATGCCGTAATTACCGTGAGCAAAGTAAGCAGTATCGGGATAGCGAGCTAACATTTTAGCGCTTTGAATTTGACCTGTGCCAAAAGTACCCGTATCCGTTGTGCTCAAAGCATAGGAAAATGACTCGCCGCGCTTGGGAATAGTTAAATAATCGGTTCTCGAATTGTCCGTAATTTTAGCTTGCCACTGGGAACCCTCAGCTACTCCCGCCACGCGGCCATAAATTTTTTGCACTGGATTTTCGCCTCTGGGAGTTGGTGCTAAATCTCTTGGCCCCGCTAAACCTTTGGTATTTAAAATATTTTCCCACTGTTCTAATGTGGGATATTGTTCGACTCCTTCTTGAGTTGTAGGAGCAAACATTGCTAATGATGCTACATAAACCGAATTGCTGCTCGACATTCGCATCAAGGTCGATCGACCGTTGGAAGAAGGCGTGACATTCCCCACAGGTATCGGCAAATTCATCAGCATTCGGCTCTGATTGCCCGGAATCTCGATCGCAGCGGGCAAAATGGCTTGTCTGTATCCCCGCAGCACATCGCTCGTGATGCGGCTGCCAGGCCCCGCAAACACAGTGCCGAATCGATTTTCTAAATAGTTCGGCAAATCGACAAACAAAGCATCGGGCCGAGTTAAATAACTCGCTCCTTGTAATATTTTTAAAGTGACAGGTTCGGAATTGGGATTGTGAACGATAATGCCTTGAAATAAGGTGCGAGTTTGGTCGCGATTTTTGGCCTTGGCGATGTGGTGGGCGAAGATGTCAAATCGGCCTTTGAAGGCAAAGTTTAAATGAGCCGAAGGTACTTGTTTTGATTCCTGGGGAAATGTCGAGAGCAAAATGCCTTCGGTTTGCACGACTTCCGGGCTGTTACTGTTGAAAACCGGGATGTTGTCGAGTTGTCCCGGTAAAACGCGCACTTGTTGGGGCACAGTTATCGTTTTTAGCAAGCTGCTGCTGGGCTGTGGCGGTAAATCCAGTTCGTTTTCGGGTAGGGGGACTTCTGGCTGGATCAGCAGTTGCTGTTGGGCGGGAGGTGCGGCGATTGTTTGAGCGAGGGGGAAAATTGGCAAAAACATTGCTGTGAGCGCGTTTAACTGAACTTGTGTTGATATTGGGTCGATCCTCTTCGTTGGCCTAGCCCCCGTAGGGGCGGGCTCCGCTAACGGGCGATCGACACAAAACTTTACCACAAGTTGGTTGATGTGTTTGAGGAATTTTGGATTTTAGCACAGACGTGGCGCTCAGCTTTCGATCGCACCTTCCTGATACCAATTTAATGTGAAGTTGCACAGATATCGATCCCCCTAAATCCCCCTTAAAAAGGGGAGTAGGGGTTGACTTCAAGAAGCTTCCGGTCCCCCCCTTCTTAAGG